>NZ_JBIMEV010000084.1:0-14136 GCF_051262595.1 Salipaludibacillus sp. CF4.18 | reverse complement strand
AATTTCGCACCTTGAAGGTAAGGTTACTTTCGAGGTGTGGATTTCTGTAAAAGTTTGGACTAAAAGGGTTTACACTATGATGCATGATTCCAAATAGAATCTAAAATCAGATTTATATCGGTAATCTTAATACCCTACCCATCCAATGGAAGCAATATAGTATAGGATAACAGAAGCAATTACAACCCAAATCAAGAATAATGGCATCATAAATTTAATCCATGATCCAAAATTAGCTTTAGCTAATGCAATGGATCCAATCGTAACCCCTAGTGTAGGTGTAATGAGATTACCTAAACCTCCACCAAATCCAATAGTTGTAATAAGTACTTGGTTTGTCATTCCCAACACATCTGCCACAGGTTGTAAAATTGGAATCATGATCCCCATCAATCCTGAACCAGAAGGAACAAGAAATTAAATATTGCATTTAATAGGAAAATAAATATTGCTGATATACCGACTGGTAAATCGGCTAACTGACCAGTTGAAACGTTAACGAGGGTGTTTAAAATATTACCCTGAGTTAAAATCACACTTACGGTAGTTGCTAGTAAAGGATTCAACCATCTCATTCATTGTTTTCCTTTTAAGTAGGTAACATAAAACAAATGCTATAAAGAAAAGCGTAACAAATGTCCCATTTCCCAATGTGTCAGCCCAATTAAGAACAGTGTTTCCGAAAGCCAAAACCATTGGTGCAGCAATCATAATCAATAGTACTGCAACATCTTGCCATGTTATTTTTTTAACAGTTTTATTGGATTCCGCAGTATCTTCATCTAATTCTTTTAGCCACTCATCATTATTCATAAAACTTTTGGAAGAGTCTTTCGCAACTCTTTTTACGTACCACATCACATAAATTGCTGTTATAACAATAAATATTAAGAAAATAATTGTCCGCATCCCATATCCTGAAAAGAGCGGAATATCGGTCGATATCATCTGCCCAATCAATGCCATACCAGAAGGTCCTACGGAGAAACCTAGAAATAATGGTAGAAATGTAACCGCTAATGCTGTTATAGGATCTAATTTTAATTGCTTTGTTAATATAACCCCAAGTGTAACGAAAACAATCATCATATCTCCACCAATAAAAAATCCTATCAATCCCATTAACGAGAACAATCCAAGTACTAAAGCATTTGCACCAGCCTTTTTAAATCGATATACGAGATAATTAATTACATTCGGAATGGAATTCAGCATGAAAATTGCACCAAAAAATCTACCCATAAATAATAGAATGACGACGATTGTACTAGATTGTATTCCGCCCACTAGCACTAAATTTAGTGCATCAATAGGGTTCACAGGAGTTTGGTCTATGGAATAGTATGTCCCAGGTAATGCAACACCACTTTCATCCGTTTCAAATTCTCCAGCAGGAATTAAATATGTTAATGCACAAGCAAATAACATGATAAGGAGCATCATAACAAGGACATTCGGTAACTGAAATTTTTTCTTTGATTTCTGACTTTTAGTAATATCCTTTTCTTCTTTTAATGCTGGTTGAGCCATAATTAATCACACCCTTCAGACTATTCAGTCAATTTTTTAATCCACTATTTTCAAACCTGCTTCAACAAATAACTCTCTAATATCCCTCTTCTCAGGATGGAAGTTAACTTCTTTATCGCTGTTTAAAAAGTCATACCTTTATAAACAAAAAAGACAAGCATATAAGCTCATCTTTTCAATCAACTAATATTGAGAATCTCAATAGCTCAATAAGGAGTCTAAAGATATGTTGTTTGAATACACTTCCGATTCAATATAATTATCGTCTTTGTATCTAATTCCTTCATAATATAAAACGCCATCTTCTATATAGAAGTCGGTAATTTGAATTTTGTCTTCATAATTAGTGATTCGTGTTTTTTCTTTTGTTTCTATGTTAACAATGAATATATTGCCCCCAACAGCTAACGTTCCATAACCATATCCAATTATAACAAGGATACGACTATCGTCTTTCCAAATTACATTTTTGGGAACGTACTCTTCTTCAGAAGCAACTAGTACTCCTTTGTCTCCTTTTTGAAGGTCTACTAAATACAAGTTTCCTCTTGTTTCCCATTCGCTAGGCGAAATGTAAACAGCTTTTTTGTTATCCGATGATTTTTTTGGTTCAGATGGAAAATCGCTAGCTAGAATTTCGATCTCGCCATTGGGATATACTAGTTCCACTGTTTCAGACTTGGAATTGAATTGAATATCAATCATTGTCATTTAAATCAACACCTTCCTTAAATTCACCGTAATACAAAATATCAGTTAAATCTGGATGTTCAATACAAATTTCTTCTACTTCTGCTAATCCCATTATACGGCATTTGGAGCCTCCAAGATACATGCGGGAACTTTCATATATGGTATCCATCTGATTCGACGTTGGATTGAAAGACAACGCCAATATCCAGAAATCAGGTTTGTGATTTGCACCTTTTATTATGTCATTAGTGATTTCAGTAATTGATGGCATTTTTTCGTTTCTTACATTGGAACACCCATTTCCGTTCGTAACCCAATTTAAACGGGAGGTCTTCATATGTATATGCAACTACATCTCTTCCTTTATCACTTCCGTGTTCACCATGCCACTCTCTTTTTTTGAAGTTGCTGCGTCCTAGTGCATAGAACATGAAAAGTTCAAAATTAGTTCCACTTACGTTATCCCACTTTATCATAATTTTCCTCCTACAAGAATTTAAACTTGATACATATATTTTATCATGTGTTGTGGGCTAATTTATACAAATGTAAATACTAAAAATATTTCCCTTCCACTATTAAACTTTTGGAAACTCATTAAAATAGTTAATCGACTTTACCTTGAGACTAGTTAGTCTGTAATTAAGTGTACAGAAGTTTATAAACTTTAAGTTAAAGAAGCGTGGTCAAACTCCACCGTCTTTAGACGGTATAAGCTTTTAGCCTTGCCTTTTATTTTTATTTTGACCTTGATCTTTTACACCTGGGTTTAGCAAAACTAATATTTATGTTGGATGAGATATTCTTAATTGTAAAAAAGAACCAATTAAATTACAAAATAAATAATTTAATTAGGACCTAATGTGAGTTCAGTCCAATTTAGGGTGCTTAAGCATAAGATCATTTAGAAGACTTCAGTCTTAAGGGCGACTTTAAGTCGCAGACAATTTATGTCTAAATCCACCTGCTTTAGCAGGTGGTCGTTTAAGACAAGGTGGGAGGTAGTTATGAAAATTAGGTTACGCGAGAGTTTCAACTGTCGGACAAAATTCAGCAACACAAAAGGAAATGCTGAAAGAATTTGGGTGTAAAAAAGTCTTTGTTGAAAAAATTACTGGAACAAGTACAGCTCATCGAGAAAAGTTTTTGGAAGCGATTGAATTTATGGATGCAGGTGACACGTTAGTTGTTACAAAAATTGACCGGATCGCACGTGTTCCATTATTGACTTGAACAACTTGGTCCAAAAATTAAATGCGAAAGAGATTAGTGTTCAGTTCATTAGAGATAATATGGAGTTTATGGCTGGTGCCGATTCGAATAGTATTCAGACACTACTCTTTAATATACTAGAGTCATTTGCACAGTTTGAAAGGGACTTAATTGTAGAACGAACTAAGCTACAAGGCAAACATATGGGTAGACCCAGCCGGTCCAAAAAGAATGTTGAGAGAGCTTTGGAGTTATATAAGCAACGAGAGACTAACGGAATGAGTGTAAATGATATCGCGAAGTTGACCAGTGTTCCGCGGAGTACAATTTATGCGGAAGTAAGAAAGACAAAAAGAAACTAAATCTTGAAATTAGTCTCTATTTTATTTCCCTATTTAATTAATTACCCTTTTGTGGAACAAGAGCAGCGACAGCTTCATGTGCTATTGCACCATTTAGTAAAAAGCTATTTTAAACTGGATAATATGTAACTGTATGAATGTACGTCTTAAAATAAATTACCCTCTCGTACCCAAGACCGAAGAATACCTTCGTTTTTAAAATTCGATTTCTCTAATAACTTACAAGATGCGTGATTATCTAAATCAACATACGCGGTTACTCTTTTTAACTTCCAGTCTAGAGATAGATGTTTTAAAAAAAGGTTAACCATATCAAAAGAAATTCCTTTTCTCTGATATTCCGATAACACAATATAGTCAATTTCTGCCCGATAATGAATTGAATTGTACCTCTTAAGAGTAATAAACCTAACAAACAAATTCCTTTGTATCTTTAAGTTTAGCTACATATCTTTTCCCAGTCTATGTCTGTATGCTTCTCTACTGCTCTCATCAGAAACTCATGATCGATGTTATCGAACAAACCTTTGATTATCAAATTCAAGTATCCAATTGTACTTCCAGCATCTTTTTCGAGTTCTCCTGTATATTAATTCTATTTTGATAAATAATATGACAAACAAGGAAAAAATGAGGCTGGTAATATGTTGCCGAATGAATTTGCTCCCATTTCACCCAATTTAGCTGAAAGCAAAAATAGCATAGATAAATTATTTTCAAATTGTGAAGATCTTAAAATTTTTCATTGGCAATATGGACCGGAGCTCACACATTCTGCTATGTCGGTGTATTTTGATACATTGGTACAAGAAAAAAGTGTGAATTATATGAAAGAAACGATGCAGGATTTAGTCCCACATGAAATTGGTCCAGCCACGTTAGTGCAACCAAAAGATGTCATTCGCTTTTTTAGTTGCCATGGAATATCTGCACAAAATGCAGTTGTGATCGATCACTTTGATGAAGCAGTGAACAATATATTACAAGGGCATATCTTGATCTTTTTCGATAGTTGGGAAAAAGCATTGTCTTACTCTCAAGCTGGTCAACTTAACGTACGAGATGTTGCTGAACCTACAATGGAATCGGTCGTCAAAGGGCCACGTGAAGGTACTGTTGAACAACTTAAGCGTAATATCGGATTGTTACGGTATCGTCTCGCCAATCCTAATTTTAAAATTGAAAAATTGTACGGAGGTGGAGAAACAAGAACAGAAATTGCTTTCGGTTATCTTGAAGGAAGAGTCGATCAAGAAACGCTATCTGAATTTAAAAAAAGAATACAAAGAGCAAAAGAAGGAGACATTTTGGAAACAGGGTATATTGAAGAGTTGATTGAAGACTCAACATATTCCGCTTTTCCACAATACCGATCGACGGAACGTCCTGATGTAGCGGTTTCAAGCTTATTGGAAGGGAAAATTATTGTATTAGTTGAAGGGACAGGAATGATTTTAATTTGTCCAGGGCTATTTACTGAATTTTTTCATGCCAGTGAAGATTATTATCATCGTGTCGTGTTCTCTTCATTTATTCGCTTGTTAAGAATCGGAGCTTTTTTAATGGCGTTATCTTTACCGAGTATTTTCATTGCGTTAACGACTTTTCACCCTGAGCTTATTCCAACTAATTTGTTAATGACGATTTTAGATACCCGTGAAGGATTACCTTTTCCAGCTTTTCTTGAAGCCTTGATTATGATTATCTTTTTTGAATTATTACGCGAAGCTGGTATCCGATTACCAAAGTCTATTGGTGCAGCAGTAAGTATCGTTGGAGCACTCATTATCGGTGAAGCGGCAATCAATGCGAACATCGCATCTCCAGCGATTGTTATTTTAGTCGCTTTAACAGGAATTGGGTCCTTTTCGATGCCTCACTATAATATCTCGATTACTATTAGGCTCCTACAATTTCCGTTGATGGTTTTAGCTGCTTTCTTAGGTGGATTTGGGATTATGATTGGTTTTATCCTTATCATGACCCACATTACAAATTTAAGGTCATTGGGACAACCATATTTTAGTCCGCTAACTCCATTTCGCCCGAAGCAATTACTTGATGTGCTCATGAGGGCACCAATAAAAACATTGTGGAAATCCCAGCGGTACCAAGAGATGCAAACGAAATCGTTGAAGAAAGAACGGTAGATTATGAAGTTGCTGACTATGAATATTTTATCGATTGTCATGTTAGTTTTATGTTTAACTGGCTGTTGGAATAGTAAAGAACTTCCAGATTTAGGATTTGTTATGGGTGTTAGTTTAGATTTAACTGAAGATGGTATGACTGAAATGAATATGCAAGTTTACTCTCCGGAAGAGACGATTGGAGGAGGGGGCAGTGGCGGGGATACCCCCCAATACACGAATATCAAGATAGTATCTGAAAGTGTTTTTGCCGGAGTTCGTGATATCACTCGGCATTTAGGTCGAAAAGCTGAGTGGAGTCATATGCGAGTCATCTTGATTGGGGAACAATTTGTAAAGGAACAAAATATTGGAGAAATTCTTGAATTTTTTACTCGTGATCATGAAGTACGTTTGACTTCTCTTGCGGTCATTACCGAGGGAAAAGCTTCGGATTATTTAGAAGTACCACCTTTCATTGAACGAACTGTTAGTCAGAAATTGCGGACGATTGTCGAGCGCGGAGAAGAATTCTCTGCTAAAACCATCAAATCATTATTATTAGATGTAACTATGGAGTTAAATAAAAAAGTGAAAGTGGCTATGGTTTCGAGACTTCAAATGACAGAAGATAAACCTCAAATATTTAGTAATGGCGTCGCTGTGATAAGTAAAGGGAAAATGGTCGATAAGTTATCTTCTGAAGAGGTACAAAACGTTTTAATATTAACGGATCAATTTGAAGATGGAATCATTGAGTTTTCTTGTTTAGAGGAACGGAAGGAAACGAGAGGGAAGGAATCATTAGAAGTCTTATCTGTTACTACCAGTACTTCCTCTGATTTTATCGAAAAACCATTCACGGTAGAAAAGGTTGTAAAGATAGAGGGGATAATCGGTGAGATCAAATGCACGACAATTACTACGGAAGAAGAACTGAAAAAAGTTGAGGATCATATCACAAAAACGGTGAAAGCAGACCTAGAAGCAATAATAGAGCGTCTACAAGAAAAGAAAGTCGATGTACTTGGAATTGGAAATCAACTGTATCAACAAGCCCCTGCTTTATGGAAACAGTATGAACAGGAGTGGGATGACATCTTCGCCGACACTCGATTTACAATAGATGTAGAAGTTCACATTACTGGGACTGGAATGCCTACGGGTGAAAAAGTAATGGAGGAATAACATTGGTTGAAAATATACTATTTCTAGTGCTGTTTAGCTTAATTATTTTCTTATATGACTTTCCTAAATTAAAACAAACGAACCGAAAAGATCGGCTTGTTTATGGAATAATGATTCTTCCCATCCTTTATTTAAGTCTTATTTTTGTATTGGATTTAGGATGGCCAACGCTGAATGACTTGTTCCATATTTATTTCTGATCCAGCTGAGCAAATTGTTAAAACGATTAAGGTTCCAATGTAAGTACCATTTATTAGTATGGCGAGGTGAACACATGAGTAAAGAGACATCGATAAGTTGTGGACAAATGGCTTGGTTATTTCTCGCTTTTATGGTGGGATCTGCTATTATTAACATCCCACAGCCTTTAGTACAGTCGGCGAATAATGGAGCTTGGTTGTCCATTGTGATTGCTACAGGATATGGACTTCTTCTATTATCATGTATCTTTTATTTATATCGGAAAAATCCCTATTGGAATCTTTTTGATTTTAGCATGATGCTGTTAGGAAAATGGGTGACTGTTATTATCTCAATACCGATCATTTTATTATTTTTTTTAATCCTTTCATATATCGTTATCGATATTGGTGCATTTTTTAACATAGCTCTAATGAGAGAAACTCCAAATTATATTATTCATGGGTTGATTTTACTAGTCGCTGGAGTAGCAGTAAAAGCAGGGATCGAAGTGATGGCGCGGATGTTCGTTCTACTATTAACGTATGTACTATTATTTACATTCACAGTTGTCATATTAGCTTTTCCATTTTATGAGGTGGGAAATTTGTTACCTGTTTTTCCAGAAGGACTAAAACCAGTCATTCATGGTACATATATGATCTTAGGGTTTCCTTATGGTGAACTCGTAGTTATTTCATTTTTACTACCGTTTGTAAGCAAGGAGAGAAATCAATCGTTAAAAAAATATATGTTTTTAGTTCTTCTAGTTTATGGAGGGCTGCTCATTATGTCTATTCTTACAACGATTATGGCACTAGGGCCACTGACAGGAACATTGAAGTTTTCTCTTTTTCAATTAGCACGGTTGATCAATATTAGGGAAATTATAACGAGGATTGAGTCGTTTATTGGGATTGCTCTAGTTGTCGGTTCGTTTATGAAAACAACGATTATGTTGTTTATCCTAAAAGAGACGCTTGCAAGGCTATTAAAGCTAAAGGATAAACAGATAATTATCTTCCCCATTTTATTTATTACTTTACTTCTAACGCTTACGATGTTCGCCAATGAGATGGAGTTTTTTGACGCGGTATTTGTTTATTTACCATTACTAATTACCGTCATCCTCGTTCTGCCCCTAATAATTATAACGATTCTTGCCATGATAAAGAATGATAAAATAAAGCCAACCGGTAAAAGCGTGTAACGATAATTAATCAGGTGTTTATGCTGAATAGTTATTTTTTTACCACAGTCTTTACGTCTGTGGTTTTTTTATTTCTAGACTTGCTAATGGTGAGTGTTGATTTTGGGCTCTACACACTTTGAAACAGTGTTTGTAATAAACTATTTAATAATCTGGTTCACTCCCAAAAAGGTTTTTAGCCACCCTCACATACAATATACAGTGTTTGAAAGCGGACTCCATGTATATTGTGTTTTTAGAGAGTCGTTTTTTAAAAAGTGGGCTTTTTGGGGTCTAACCATAATCTCAAAACTAAACGATCCCGTCTAAATGTAAGATTTCTTAAGAATATCGGCTTATTTTAATAATAAGAATAAGTTAGGTTCAGTAAAATTCAGAAAGTCTGTTAAGGATGTGATACGTTGAGAATATCACAAGGTACAAACAATAAGGCAAAACAATCCAATGCCGAATATATAAGTATACCTTGGCTTCCATTAACTTCTCTAGAAGAGATGGAAAGGATTGAATATGATGTTTTAATTGTTGGTTCTGGAATAGGAGGGGGGTCAGTTACGTGGAGGTTATGTAATCAGTGGGGAATAAATGAAAAAAAAATTGGAGTCATTGAAAAAGGAAATTTCCTCATCCCAACACAAGCGGCTAATCTCCCGACGATGAATAGTGCACGGATGCAAGCATACTTTGATAATGTCTCCTATCCCTTAGGGAGAATGCTTCCAGAATTTCGTGGGGCAAGGCAAGTATTTGCATTCGGAGGTAGAACTTTGTTTTGGAATGCCGTTAGTCCAAGGTTAAATCCTTACGAAATAGCAGATTGGCCTGTTAGCTTTGAAGAGATGGAAGCCTATTATCTAATCGCTGAAAGAGTCATGAATGTCACGCAGATGTTTTCTGAAGATTCTTCCATGACGAAAGTTTTCTTAAATGAACTACAACGCAGGGGACTGGTAGAGGCAACCCAAATACCGATTGCCGCAGACATTAGATCGGCCTTATCAAAAAAACATAGTATGAAAGGCTATGAAGTATTTTTTGGTTCCATCTCTTTTTTTGCTCAAGCTTTAAATCATCGACCTTTTGATTTGGCAATAAATGCTCGAGCGGTTCAAGTCGTTGTTGATCAAGGGGAAATAAAAGGAATCGTCGTCATGTCTCCGAATAAGAAATCGTATTTTATCCAAGCGAAAACAGTTGTGTTGTCAGCCAGTACATTTGAAACTCCTCGTTTACTCCTTCACTCTGGCATTGAAGGAAGAGCAATTGGTCATTACTTAATGAATCAATCATATGTAACTGCAACTGGAACGATCAGACGTGAGCAGTTCCCAGGCTTATTAGGGACACTTGGGATCCTCATTCCGTCAATAAAAGATCGGCCTTATCAAATACAGATGAGAGGTCCTAGTGGTTTCTTTTGGAATCAACCTTATCAGGAAAAGCCGTACTTGGAAGAACCTGGTGTTGATTTTCTTTGTTTTGGTGAAGTAGAGCCTCGTTATGATAATAAGGTCACACTAGATCCTTTTAGAAAGGATGAGTATGGTGTACCTGAAATACAAGTTGAATTTTCTTTTAGTGAAAGGGATCAACAAATCATTCGTAAAATGGCAGAAGCTGTTGAACATATTTCAGCTTATTTAGGGATAAACATAATGAGAAATGATGGTCAATCGTCTATCTGTCTCATGCCTCCTGGCGATCTTAATCATGACTCAGGAACTTGTCGGATGGGTGATGATCCAGCGACGTCTGTAGTGAATAGGTTTGGGCAAGTTCATGGGATTACTGGCCTTTTCGTAGCAGATCAAAGTGTCTTTCCTTCGATCGGGGCACCTAACTTAGGATTATCAACGGCTGCATTAGCCATTCGTACAGCCGACTATATTTTACGACAGGGGCGATGATCGATGATTACAATTTCCGTTCTTGCAGATGAAGTTTCACCAGATATCGAAACACAAATAGACGTACTTGAGTCTCTTGGCATTGGTACGATAGAATTACGTACGGTCGAAGGAGAAAACGTTATCGACCTTAAAGATGGTGAATTGACCAAACTAAAGCAGCAGTTGAAAGCTCATTGCTTTCAAGTGTCAGCAATTGCTTCACGCGTCGGGAGGAACTGGATCACAGAACCTTTTGCACCACATATAGAGGATTTATTTCGAACGATTCAAGTAGCGAAATTTTTTGATACGCCTTATATTCGCATTTTTTCATTTATCATTCCAGTTGGGGAGGATCCATTACAGTATAGAGATGAAGTGATCAGGAGACTTCAATTTCTGACGCAAATTGCTGAACGTGAAGGAGTCACTTTACTGCTTGAGAATGATTCTTTTATGTATGCAAATACAGGAGAACGTGCTCGTGATCTGCTAGAAGCGATTCATTCACCGAACTTACGTTATTTATTTGATCCTGCAAACTTTGTTCAATCCGGTGTTCTCCCAATGACAGATGCTTATTCTTTAGTGGAGCCTTATCTTTCTTACATTCATATGAAGGATGCTAGGATGGATACAGGTGAAGTCGTACCTCCTGGTGAAGGGGATGGAGAGATTAGGAAACTCTTAAAAACGTTAAAAGAGAAAAACTATTCCGGCTTTGTATCCATTGAGCCACGAGGTAGACCAGGTGAAGCGGATTTAAATTTCTTCCTAAAAGCTGTAAATGCCTTAAACTCGTTATTTGCTGAAGTAGGGCTACAGTGGGGTGAAAGTCAAGATTTACACGCCCAAAAACAAGGTCAAGCAAAAGAAAATGCGAAGAAACTTTACGAGCTTTCTCAGCCGTCGCCTACTCCAACAGGGCAATCGTCTGTACCAGTTCATTCTTGGATACCGATCACTCCACTAGAAGACATGGAGCAAGCTGATTATGATGTGCTTATTATTGGGAGTGGCGCTGGAGGAGGGGCGGCCTTATGGAGGCTTTGTGATCGATGGAGGAATAACGGAAAAAAAGTTGGTATGATCGAAGCTGGGGATTTATTAGTACCAACCAATTTATTTAATCTAGCTTTATTCTCTGCAGGCCGTGCCTTAGAATATATTTCTCGTATCACAACTCCTACTGGAAACTGGCTCCCAGAGTTTTCAGGGGCAAAACAAATATTTGCTCTTGGGGGAAGGACGATCCAATGGGCAGCCGTAACGCCACGTATGCCACCGTATCTTTTATCAAAGTGGCCTGTTCCAAAAAAAGAAATGGATTATTATTATCATATCGCTGAACAAGTGATGAATGTTAACAAAGTTTTTGCAAATTCTAGTTTAATTATGAGTAACATACTAGACGTGCTTAGAAAGAATGGGCTTACCGATGCGATCCCTCTTCCGATGGCGATTGACCTTAATCCAACACAACATGGTGAAATTCATTCTAACGCTTACTTTAGTTCGATTTTATTTCTTGCAAAAGCATTGAATCAAAAAGCATTTGATCTCGCTATAAATGCTCGTGCAGTGCAACTATATATTGAAAATGGTAAAGCGACTGGAGTTAAAGTGATGTCACCAGATTTAAAATCGTACTATATTAAAGCAAAGACAATTATTGTATCAGGGAGTACCCTTGAAACTCCACGATTGCTTCTTTATTCAGGGGTACCAGGACCAGCGATTGGCCATTATTTACTTGATCATTCTGCAGTTTCTGCGCTTGGAGCCGTTGATCAGAAGAAGCTACCTGACGATTTAGGTTTATTAGGGGTCTTGATTCCTAATCGGAGGGATCGTCCTTACCAAATTGAAATGGGTATAGACTCAAACCTATTTGAAGATCAATTAGGAACTGTTATTAACGGTTACGGAAGTGTAGAACCACAGTATGAAAACAGAGTCTCACTTAGTCCCACTTTAAAAGATAAATTTGGAGTGCCGATGATTGATGTAAACTTTAGATATAGTAATAAAGATCAAGCAGTTCTTCAACAAATGATCAATGGTATGGAAAAATTATTACCTACTTTATATTGGGTTGAAGGCCAACCTGCCATTACTCTAAGACCACCAGGAGACGATAATCATGAAGCAGGCACATGTCGTATCGGTCATAATCCGTTAACTTCTGCAGCGAATCCGTACGGTCAAATTCACGGCATATCGGGTCTTTACGTAGCAGATAATAGTGTTCTACCGTCTTTAGGAACTAACCCAACACTTTCGACAATTGCGCTAGCTATTCGTACGGCTGATTATATTATGCACCAGCTAAAATAATTGGGAAAAAAGCTAATTTTAAAACTGAAAGACTCGCCCACCGCACAAAATGCACTACTCTTTAATAGTTTTGTTTTAGGAATCTTTTAATCGAGCAACACATGTCAATATTGAGTTCTCACATTAGCCTATGAGTTGCGAATATTTATTTACAATCGTCTTAAATCTGTTGGGAAATACGAACATCCTACAAACCCACCACCGATTCCACCAAAAATTTTACAACTTTGGTGAGTTTTAGAACGTTTAAAGTATCAAGTGTTTACTTATTTCCTCTTGCTATTGTGAAAACGAGGAACAACATGAACTTCACTCAAGGTTTAACACCATACACAAAGGTTAGAAGGGGTACTGACTTTGTGTATGGTGTTGTTATTAAAAATAAGTTTGAATTTTTTATGGGCACATACAAAGTAGCGAATCTCATCTTTTGTCGCAACAATTTCCCAAGACGTCTCATCTTTAAAATACAAAATCTTCGCATCTAATGTATTTTTCAGCTCATATAAAGTCCCATTTTTCGAAATTAAAAACGGAATAAATGATACCTCAAAGACGTTCACCTCCTAAAACCATTCTCAATTGAAAAGCGACATTATCACTACGATCCAGGAAACTATCCTTATTCTTCCCCCTATCAATTCTAGACCCGTAATGACGATAGGTAACCTACTAAGTGTAAAACTCTTGCGAGTTCCATTCTCTTTTCAGCTTTCCCTCGTCCCACACCGTGCGTGATGACATCAAAAGACATTCCTAATGAGTTAATTACAACAGATATAGGGACAAGTTTTGCTGCGCCTCTAGTATCTAACAAAGCTGGAATGATTTTAAAATATTTTCCTACAGCATCTGGAAACCTAGTATGAGCAATGCTGGTTCATTCGGCCACACAAGCTTCAGAAGTAGGCCTCTTTGATGTTGAAAAACAACATATGGTATATGGATATGGTGTTTCTAACCTTGCTAGGGTTCTTGAATCAAATAATAAAATAGTAACTTTATATACTGAAGATAATTTAGATTTGGACAATTTTCATATTTATGAGATCCCTATTCCAAATGATTTTAATAATGTAGTTGGTGATAAGCAAATTACAGTAACGTTGGGGTTCAATCCTCCTGTAAGGCATACACGGAAGGATTACTTAGGCACAAAGATGTCTTTTAGATTAGTAAGAGACAAAAATGGACAAGAAGTAGTGGAGCATTTTAGAACACGTAAAAAAGAAGAAGGGTCCCCAGAGAAATTGGGGAGGTATAATTGTAAGATGGATCCGGGATCAACAATAAGGGGAAAAGGTACGGTTCAAAAAGCTTCTTTATATAGCAAAACAAAAACTAGACTATGGAATACTTTTTATTTGGTAGTTAGAAATGAATCGGTCTGGGCTTCAGAAGAATTT
>NZ_JBIMEV010000083.1:0-14276 GCF_051262595.1 Salipaludibacillus sp. CF4.18 | reverse complement strand
GGACGGTTCCTTGCTTCATTCTAACTTAGTGACTTGTCATCATAGATATTTACTCTTTTTGACTTAAGAAAAACAACGATATCTTCCTAATAAAAGAGGAAGCAGAGAACCGTCCCCTGCATCCCATAAAAACGGAGGTAATAAAGTGTTAAATAAAGTACAGCTTACAGATATTATTACATGTGCTATTAAAGCGGGTGACGAAATTTTAGATGTGTATCATTCGGCTGATTTTGGAGTGGAAAGCAAAGTCGATGACTCTCCGTTAACGCAAGCGGACAAACGAGCGAACGATGTCATTACTGATGTTTTGCAAAAAAAATATTCTGAGATTCCTATCTTGAGTGAAGAAGGAATCCACCTTAGTTTTGCAGAAAGAAAGAATTGGGAATATTTTTGGTTAGTCGACCCACTTGATGGAACAAAAGAGTTCATCAAAAAGAATGATGAGTTCACAGTAAATATTGCCTTAATACATAATGGTCAGCCGATAATCGGCGTAATTTATGCCCCGGTTTTGGATATATTATATGTTGCAAAAACAGGTCTAGGTTCCTTTAAGTTAAGGGATGCTTCCAAACAATCGATCTTTTCAGAAACGGATCTTCTCAAACTTGCAAGCAAGTTACCTATACCAAAACAAGATAACGGTAACACCGTGTCTGCCATAGCTAGTCGCTCGCATTTATCAGCAGAAACGGAAGAATATTTAAACAAAGTAAAAGAAAAGTATGGTGAAATATCCATCACTTCGGCGGGCAGTTCCCTAAAGCTATGTTTAGTAGCGGAAGGAAAAGCAGAAGTCTACCCACGATTTGCGCCGACCATGGAATGGGACACAGGTGCAGGACAAGCCGTTGTCGAACAAGCGAATGGGTCAGTAATAAACGTGGAAACAAACGAACCGTTAGTTTATAACAGAGAAAACTTGCTCAATCCTTGGTTTATTGTGAAGAAAGAAGGGTTTGATTTTTAAGTTTTTTTCAAAAGTAGAGGTCAACTAACTCATAGTTTATATCTGGGAGTGGTTATCGGAAAAGTAGATACGATACTGAAGGGAAACTATACTTAAAAAAACTAAGTAAAGGCTTGCTTCAAAAAAAGACTTAAGCGTGGATATGTGCTACGTTTAGGTTTTTTTTTGATAGGAAAATATAAATTTGGACCATGATTTCTTAAGGGCGACTGTCGTCTTTTTTTAGAAATTGCTGTTTTTCACCGAGCAGAAGTGCTCGAACTGCCGCTCTAGGTGGATGCTATCCTCCATTCGCCAGCTTCACCACCGCAACTTAAAATATAAAGATAAACTTATTAAATCGAGACATCGTTTTAAATGTGAAGGATAGTAGTAGGAATATTGCGATGTTTTGATAAGTATAGTATTGCACAAATATGCACTACAAAATTAAGATTATGTAAGCATTTACATTATTTCCTGGCAATATCTATAATGAGGTTAACTAGTTAATTAATTTTTCTAAAAATCTAAAATTGCACATGTGCAAAGGTTGTGTTTCTATGACGTTGGATGAAAGGTGTACACAAATCATCACGGCCCTTTTTAATTCAAAGAAATGTGTATCCGTTGAAAGGCTAACAAACCAATTGGGGATATCGAAGCGGACGGTGTATTATGACGTTCAAAAAATAAATACTTGGTTGGAAGAAAATAAATTAGAGAAAGTCAAAAAAAAGCACAGTAAGGGTTATTATCTAGAAAAAGAAGCAAAGGAAATTATTCCAAAGTTAATTGGTGAAGTTAATAAATTTCAATACTTTTATAGCATGGAAGAACGATCATGTTTAATTGCTGTGGAGTTATTAACTAGCCAAATGCCAGTATTTATAGAAAAATTGATGGAGTTAACACAAGTTAGTAGAGCAACAGTTTCGAATGACCTGAAAGAGATAAAAAGGACCTTTTTACAGCATCAATTAGAGGTAAGTTTTCATAGAAATAGCGGCTATAAAATTACTGGAAAAGAAGAACTCAAGCGGCAATTGTTAGTGAATTATTTGGCTGAACTAATGACAACAAAAAAAGAATGGAATAATTTGATAGATCAGATCAAACTTCCTTTTTATGAGAATGATTTTGGACCTAAGGGGTTCTATGTTCAGTTAAACAGTATGAAACCGCTCATCACAGAATGTGAAGAAGAATTGTCGATTGAATTAACGGACGAAGCGGTTCATCTATTAGCATTAAAATTGATCGTAATTATTCAGAGATTAATGCATGGAAATCGAATTACTATCGATATCGATGAACAGGAAGCGTTAACTTCAACTACTGAATATCAGGCTTCTGTAAATATCTCCAGGAAGTTAGAGATGTTATATAGTATTTATATTCCAGATAGTGAAATATGTTTTATTACTATGAACTTATTGGGGTCAAAGGTAAATTATTCAGAATTAGAAGATAGTCAAAATCAAGAAATGAAGAAACTTAGAGTTACAGTTAAAAGCATTGTTCAAGATTTTCAACACTATGCTTGTATTCTCTTTCAAGACAGTTTTCAGCTTGAAGAGTCTTTATTCAAACATTTAAAGCCCGCCTATTATCGTGTTAAGTATAATGTGAGTCTAAAAGATGAAAATACGGAAAATTTACAACGAGAATTCCCAGAGATCTTTGAATTAACAAAGAAATCTATTCGTCAGTTGGAGCAATTACTTGGTGCACAAGTAAAGGATTCGGAAGTAGCGTATATTTCCATGCATTTAGGCGGATGGCTTCAACGGGAAGGGAAGAGGCCAGTTCAAAGGAAGAAAGCTATGATTGTTTGCGAGAATGGTCTAGGTACTTCCAATATACTGTGGGGACAGTTGGAAAAAATTGTAGCAGCCGTTGACATCATCGGATCTATTTCACAAAGGCAATATGAAAGTAATCCGTATGACGTTGACTTTGTTTTTGCTACAGCCCCTATAAAAAGTGAAAAACATCCAGTTCTAATCGTCAATCCTATTCTGACAGATAGGGATAAAGAGGCAGTTTTATCTTTTGTAAATAACCACAATGATTATTCTATAGATGAAAAAACAGTTACCCCTACCCTTCATACAATCATGAATATCGTTAGAAAACATACATCAATTTTTGATGAAAAAGAATTGATTCAAGATTTATCATTATTATTTAGTTTAGAACAAGGTACAAACAAGGTCAGAGAGGAGAAACCTGTGTTAAACGAACTGCTTACAAAGGAAACAATTCAATTAAAAACCAAAGTAGCAAACTGGCAAGAGGCTATACGATTCGCTTCAGAACCATTGATAGCAAATGGGAGTATTACTGAGGATTATGTTGAAGCAATGATCACAAATGTGGATGAGTTGGGGCCTTATGTCGTCATCGCTCCAGAGATTGCCCTTCCACATGCGCGCCCTGAGTACGGGGTGGAAAAAATTGGTATGAGCCTTTTACTATTAGGAGAGAGTACTTATTTTTCAAAAGAAGAAAGGCATCGTGCGAGATTAATCGTTGTCTTAGCGGCTGTTGATAATGAAAAACATTTAAAAGCATTAGCTCAATTGTCTACAATGCTATCAGATGAAGAAGTTCTGCAAGATGTAATGGGTGCTGAAAGTGTTGAAGATATCATAACATGTATTGACCATCATTCTACTATATAAAAGGAGAGGTTTCGAATGAGAAAAATATTAGTTGTTTGCGGAAACGGATTAGGAACTAGCTTTATCGTTGAGATGAATGTAAAAGCAATTTTAAAAGAGTTAGGTATAGAGGCGGAAGTCTCTCACACTGATTTGACGACAAGTAAGTCAGAACAAGCGGATTATTATTTAGGGGCAGCAGACTTACTAGAAAATTTAGAAGATGGAAAAAGAAATCTTATTAAATTAACTAACATTATGGATAAAAAAGAACTCCGTGAGGCAATAGAGACAAATATGAAGGGGGCTTAAATAATGGTAGATTTAATAATGAATGATATTCTCGGTACTCCTGCCATTTTAGTTGGTTTATTCGCACTTTTAGGTTTAATTCTACAGCGAGCTGCTATTACAAATATTGTTTCCGGTACATTAAAAACTGTAATGGGTTTTGTTATATTAGGGGCTGGTGCTGGAGTAATCATAGGTTCCCTTGATCAATTTTCAAGCATGTTTGATAATGCCTTCAACATTCAAGGTGTTATTCCAAATAATGAAGCAATCGTAGCATTGGCACAGGACGCTTTCGGTACGGAAACTGCTATGATTATGCTGTTCGGTATGCTCGTAAATATCCTGTTAGCAAGAGTAACCCCATATAAATATATTTTCCTTACGGGACACCACACGATGTTCATGGCTTGTTTGATCGCTGTTATTTTGATGACAGGCGGAATGTCCGGTTTTCCACTTGTATTTATCGGATCTATCATTCTAGGATCTCTTATGGTGCTAATGCCAGCTTTAATTACACCTTATACGCGCAAAGTTACTGGATCAAATGATTTCACTGTTGGTCACTTTGGTTCGATTGGTTACTTCGTTGCAGCATTTGTTGGTGAAAAGGTCGGTAAAAATTCTAAATCTACGGAAGAACTTAAAGTTCCTAAATCGCTAGGATTCTTAAGGGATACTTCCGTTGCGGTGGCATTAACAATGTTTATTCTCTTTTTCATTGTAGCTCTTTTTTCAGGACCTGCATTTATTGAATCAGAACTTAGTGGAGGAACAAATTTCTTAGTATTTGCTTTCTTGCAAGGTTTGACGTTTGCTGCAGGTGTATATATTATTCTCGCTGGTGTACGAATGCTGTTAGCTGAAATTGTGCCTGCGTTTAAAGGTATTGCGGATAAAATCGTACCAAATGCGATCCCAGCATTGGATTGTCCAGCAATATTCCCATTTGCAAATAATGCAGTTATAATTGGTTTCATATTTAGTTTCATTGCTGGTTTAATTAGCATGTTTTTACTTCCGCTTTTTGGTTTAAGTGTTATTGTACCGGGTCTTGTACCCCACTTTTTCACGGGTGCTGCAGCAGGAGTATTCGGTAATGCAACAGGCGGAAGAAGAGGTGCAGTATTCGGTTCTATGGCTAATGGTTTTCTTATTAGTTTCTTACCAGCCTTATTATTACCAGTCCTTGGTACTCTAGGATTCGAAGGAACAACTTTCGGTGATTCCGACTTCGGATTAGTTGGTATTGTACTTGGAGGTATTGTTGAACTATTTTCTTCGCAAGTAGTATTTATTACATTTATACTAGCCATTCTAGCTGTGATCTTTGGAGTTGGAATAATGAGAAACAAAAAAAATCCTCCAAAAGTAGAAGAGTCAGTAAATTCGTAAAGTCACTTGAATAATACTAAGAAGTGTGGGGCGCGGAATCCCCTCACTTCTTTTTTGCATGGGGACGGTTCTCTGCTTCAGTATGGATTAATTACGTAATTGAATAAGGATTTGAATCAAATGAGGATCTTTTTTGTGTTTATACACTATTTAGTCGGAAATTCTGATCCATTGCATAAGGTTAGTATAAAGCTTTTTAAAGGAGGAACTGATGACAAGTATTTATCGTGTTGATCCCTTTCTGACTACAAGGAAATTGGTACCTGAAAATCAGGAAACACCTCTTTCTTTTATACGTACTGACCGACTTCCCGAGCATCTGTTTTATAAACGAAACCATTTTCCTTATCCGATGCTCACGCTCTCAAGTTTGTGGCTTCCTGTGAACGGAAATGTTACGAATCCGGCTATTATTTCCTACAATGAACTAATGAGCCTTCCTGCCAAAACTCTTACGGTGCTTCTGGAGTGTGCCGGCGATAAACGAAGATTTTTCACCCCAAAAGTGTTTGGGGAGCAATGGGAAAAGGGAGCAATTAGCCAGGGGATTTGGAAAGGAGTTTCTTTAAAGACATTGCTTCTTGCGACTGGTGTGAAAGAGAATTCCCAAGAAGTTGTTTTTGAGGGCTATGACTTTGGTAAGAGAACAGATTCTGAAGAAATAGACTCTTTTAAGCGAAGTTTACCTCTTGAAAAGGCCTTACACCCCGACACAATGATTGCTTATGAATATAATGGGAGCCCCTTATCTTTTAAACACGGATATCCTTTTCGGCTCATCGTTCCTCAATGGTATGCGATGGCTTCTGTAAAATGGATAAAGCAAATAACTGTCATCGATCAGCCATTTAAAGGGCCTTTTCAGAAAAAGGATTACATGTATTACCCTGAGAAGGAATCGGACATAAACGCTTTTCCGGTAACCACTCTCCGTGTAAATTCGAGCATTCAAAAACCGTTGGACAAGGACATTCTTAATAGTGGAATGATTGATATTCGGGGCATTGCTTGGACCGGGGAAGGGAAGATTCGTAAAGTAGAAGTAAGTGTGGATGGAGGGGAGGTTTGGAAACCGGCAACATTTACTTCCTATTCTAATGATGGTTACGGCTGGTCTGGCTGGAAATATGAGTGGATCCAAGAGAATGCCGGTGAATATACGATTATGAGCAGAGCAACAGATACTACTGATCGAACTCAGCCACGTTCTGCTTTTTGGAATCGCAAAGGCTACGGATACAATGCCATCGACCATATAGAGGTGAAGCTGGAGTGAGTGGAGGGGGGGTTCTCAGCTTCTTTCACTGACACTTGGAATTTTGATAGTTTTGTGTTGGAAAATAGTTCCTAAATAGATAACCGCTAGATGCGCTGGAGAGCACCAACGGTTTTCTACCTATTTTAGAACAATATGCCGTAACAAAACCCTCTCCCTATCTTGACAAAAAACGTACTATTCTTAAACTCTTCGTAAACAATAATCTAAAAACTCACTCGGATCGTGTTGAAAGAGTATATTAAGAATCTCACTAATATGGTATGGTTAAACAATAAAAAACGTTTTCAAACGATTATGAAAGATTATTGACGAATAGAGTCACTTTGATTTAGTAAGCAGGAACGGGAATAAACCGCATGTTTTGACAGCAGTCCAACTTGGATCGACGATGCGAAACTCAGGAGGAGAAGATAGAATGTCATTTATGTTGACGTTAAAAAAGATTTTTTCAACAGGGACAGAAACGCGTGATCATCATCCGGATGAGAAATTCGTGACACATTATTATAAAGGGATGCAAAAAAAGGTTTTGCATGAAGTAGAGAGTATGTTAAACGGTAAAAAAAATTTCAATGTGGCTTCGGTATCAGAAGAACGAGGCGAAATCATCGTTCGTGTCACGGGTAAAAAGAAGGTTTTTTTAGTGGCCACTGTTATTATGGTTAGTCCTAACCGAACTTCCGTCGATTTTTCGGCTTCGACAGATACGATCTTATTTACTGACTTTGGCTATAGTAGACGGTTTGTGACAGAGCTGTATAAGGAGCTTGACCCGAGGCTTCATTTTCTAGGAAAAGGTTTAGGCGATAAGCTGATAAAATAAAATGGGATTTTAAAAGACCTTTATCTGAGACCTCGATAAAGGTTTTTTGTGCTAAAAAGGTATAGAATTGAAGAACACGGTTTTTTTAGATACTGTGGATTTCTTTTCGAACAAAGGGACACTAAAACGCTTAGGCGATAACCAAATCATTCGACTTCCCACTTAAGAACGACTATTCTTACCTCACTTGTTCTCCTCAACCGTACCAGGAGAAACTTCCTTTTCAACAACAGGTACCGATGGCTTTGGCTTGTACAGATAACGCGCCAGCTGAGATTGGAAAATTAAAAAGATTCCCCCGATGGACCAATAAAGTGGCAGTGCAGCAGCGACAGCAAAGGAGAAAACTCCCATCATGATTGGCAGAATGTAACCGATGATCTTCATTTGTTGCTGCATCTCTCCGCCTTGACCGACAAGCTTTGAATCCTTCATTTCTTTTCGTGAAAACTGGAATTGTACGGAATAGATCGCTGCTGCTATCAAAGGCAAAATTGCATCTCTTTCACCGAGATTAAACCAAAGAAAACTGCTCCCAGCAATTTCAGGCGTACGAATAATAGCATAGTAAAAACCAATTAAAAACGGTAACTGAATCAATACAGGCAAACAGCCAAACGAGGCCATTGGATTAAACTGGTGTTTTTCATAAAGTTTTATAATTTCTTTTTGCATCTCTTGTTTATCTTCTTTACTTTGCTTTTCCTTATAACGATCTTTTAACTCTGTCATTTCAGGATGAATGATAGCCATTTTATCTTTCATAAAAATTTTGTTTTTATATTGTTTAAGCATAAGTGGCATTAACGCAGTACGAAGCAAAACAGTCATGAGAATGATCGATAAACCATAGCTTCCTTGAAAAATCGTCGCAAAAAAATGAAGTAAAAAAGAGAATGGATAGACGACAATCTTATTAAAAATCCCCGGAGTATCAGAATTTATTGGATCCGTATTGACTCCGCACCCGGATAGCGTGAGAAGTAAAATCCCAACAACCAGTAGCGGAAGAATAGAAGGAAAATGAGATTGTTTCGTTGAAAAAATCATGATGATAGGCCCCTTTTTATGAAAACGTCGTCATTTTATATATAATTGTAGTATGATAGATATATAAAATGAATACAAGAGAATATTTAGAAAAGAAAGAATTATAAAAATACAGTATTGTCGCAGGTTTTATGACATGATATAATGAAGTAGAACGAAAATGAACATAAAAAAACATTTGAAAATAAGCTCAGAATCACGATAAGAAGCGGTAATAGAGTGCGATTTGACGATGCCGCAAGCTCCAGAAATTCTCTTGATACATCGCCCCTGTTTTTTTTGAGCGGGTCAAAGGCCTTATAAAGAGGGAAATTTATTTACAGCAAAAAATAACAACGTTGTTATTCCATTAGAGGAGGAAACAAAGATGACAAAACCGTTTATTCACGATGATTTTATGTTGCAAAATGAGGTAGGGAAAAAACTCTATCATGAGTATGCGAAGGATATGCCAGTTTTTGATTTTCATTGTCACTTGAGTCCAAAGGAAATTAGTGAAAACCATCAGTTTTCGAACATCTCAGAGATTTGGCTCCACGGAGATCACTATAAATGGCGGGCCATGCGTGCTGTCGGTGTTCCTGAAGAAATCGTGACAGGACTAGAGGCAACGGATGAGGAGAAATTTGCTGCATGGGCAAAGACTGTCCCTTACACGATCGGTAATCCGCTTTATCATTGGACACATCTTGAACTGAAGAGCTATTTTGGTATCGAAGACTTGTTAAATGAAGATACGAGTAAGCAAATATGGACAGAGGCTAATAAACAGCTGCAAGGAACAGAATTAACGACACACAGTATTTTAAAACGGTCGAATGTTAAAGGCATTTGTACGACAGATGATCCAATTGACGACCTCCGATACCATAAGCAGATTGCTGAAAATCCAGCTATCGATACAAAGGTGTTGCCGACTTTCCGTCCGGATAAGGCAATTGAAATCCAACAGCCGGGTTTTAATGACTATATTACTAAATTGGCTGCCGCTGCAGAAACGAAGATCGCTACTTATGATGATGTGTTGACAGCATTGGAAAAACGAATGAATGCCTTTGATGAAGTGGGATGTGTTGTTTCCGATCACGGCATTCAGACGCTTCCGTTTGCACCTGCCACAAAAGAAGAAGCAGCGAAAATATTCGCGAAAAAATTAAACCAGGAAGAACTTAGTCATGAGGAAGTAGAAAAATATAGAACGTATACGATGACTTTCCTAGGAAAGCAGTATTCACAGCGACAGTGGGTGATGCAACTCCATTTAGGCGCGATTCGAAACAACAATCAGCGAATGTTTGAAAAACTTGGTCCTGATACAGGATTTGATTCCATGTATGACTATGATATGGCCGGATCACTCAATGGCTTTTTTAACGAACTTGATCAGACGGATGACCTGCCAAAAACAATCATTTATAACCTGAACCCGATTCATAATGAAGTGATTGCGACGGCGATCGGCAACTTCCAGTCATCCGGAGTCAAGGGGAAAATTCAATTTGGTTCAGGCTGGTGGTTTAACGACCAAAAGACCGGAATGGTGAAGCAAATGACAGATTTGGCGAATCATGGATTACTTAGTCTGTTCGTCGGAATGCTGACCGATTCGCGAAGCTTCTTGTCTTACACCCGCCATGAATACTTCCGCCGGATTCTTTGTAATCTGATTGGGGAATGGGTAGAACTTGGTGAAGTTCCGGAAGATTATTCGTTACTTGGAAACATGGTGCAGGATATTTGTTTTCACAATGCGAATGAATTTTTTGGTGTCGGACTTCAACATCAGGAGGCATAGTCATGACTCGTATCTTCTTAATTGGTGATTCCACGATGAGTACCTACCCGGAAGCGCGTTATCCACGAAAGGGCTGGGGGCAGGTTCTCCAAGACTACATCCCGGGAGCTGAAATACGGAATCATGCTGTTCCAGGTCGAAGTACAAAAAGCTTTTATGAACAAGGACATTTTGAAGAAGTAGAGGAATTACTGCAGGAAGGTGATTTTCTCTTCATTCAATTTGGCCATAACGATTCGAAAAAAGACGACCCAATCAGGTTTACGAACCCATGGAGTGACTACCAGGATAACTTAAAAATGTACATTGATGCTGCTATCAGCAAACAGGCAAGACCGATTTTATTCACCCCTGTTGCACGCAGATATTTTGATGAAAGTGGTAATTTGATCGATGCGCATGGTGATTACCCGAAATCGATGAGAAAACTCGCGGCAGACCTGGACATTCCCCTTGTAGACGTCACGGACATGTCAGAAACATGGTTACGAAAACAGCAGCCTGAAGCGACGAAGCAGTTTTTCATGTGGCTTTCCCCAGGAGAATACAATTATTATCCTGACGGTAGTGAAGATAATACTCATTTCACTGAAAAAGGCGCGCATGAAATTGCAAAAATAACGGCGAACGCGTTGGTGGAAAAGGGAATTATTCCTCCTCGTTGGATGACAGTTTAGGAAGAAGGGATAATTCAGATGGATGTTATAAACGGAATGACAAAGGATCAGCCGTTTCAAGTCAAGCTTCCAACTATTCCTGAACGAGAAGTAACGATCACGAGTTTTGGAGCCAAAGGGGATGGAAGCTTTGACAATACAGAATCTTTTGCGAGGGCTGTCGCTGATTGTCAACTGCACGGTGGCGGAACGATAAAAGTTCCCGCTGGAATCTGGAAAACGGGGCCGATTACGTTTACCAATCAGATGCGATTGGACTTAGATCAACACGCTGTGATCCAATTCAGTGATGACCCGAAGCATTATCCTTTAATTGAAAGCTCTTTTGAAGGCGAGAGGGTCTACCGCTGTCAGTCGCCGTTGAACGGAGAAAAGGTCTCGGACATTGAGATTACGGGTCTCGGTGTCATCGATGGTGCAGGTCAGGCTTGGCGCTATGTCAAAAGATTTAAGATGTCGGAGATGCAATGGGAAACACTCGTTCACTCAGGTGGAGTCGTGACAGAGGATGAGCAGGAATGGTGGCCTTCTAAAGAAGCTTTACACGGAAAAGAACGCATTCATCAGCTTCGCCTAGAAAATGCTGAAAAGTCGGAGTATAAGGAAATACAGCATTATTTAAGGCCGAATTTACTCAGCTTCCGACGCTGTGAGCGGATAAAACTCAGCGGTGTGACCTTTCAAAATTCGCCGGCGTGGAACGTGCATCCTCTAGAAAGCAACGATATTTTAATTGATAACGTTTCGATCAGGAACCCTTGGTACTCCCAAAATGGGGACGGATTAGATATTGAGTCATGTAAACGGGTTATTATTCAAAACACTGTTTTTGATGTTGGAGACGATGCTATCTGTATGAAATCCGGAAAAGGTAAATGGGCTCGTGACTTAGGGATACCAACGGAACTCGTTGAAGTAAAAGGATGTAAAGTCCACAGTGGGCACGGAGGTTTTGTTATCGGCAGTGAGATGTCCGGTGGCGTAAAAGATGTCTATGTTCACGACTGTGATTTCTACGGGACAGATAGTGGATTGCGATTTAAAAGTAGCCGTGGAAGAGGCGGAGTAGTTGAACGAATTCAAATCGAACGGATCCAAATGATGGATATTAAAGAAGACGCCATAACGTTTCAGATGCACTACAGTAATAATGGAGAGAAGGTTGGGGAGACAACGGAAGCGGTTACAGAAGAAACCCCTGTATTTAGTGATATCCACCTTAAAAAGGTCACGTGTATCGGTGCAAAAAGACCGATTGTGATTCACGGCCTTCCAGAGCAACCGATAACAAACTTGATTTTTGAAGAGATATATGTGGAAAGCGAGCAGGCACTTGAAATTCATAACTGTGAGAATCTAGTACTCTCGCAAACGGAGATTAAGAATCGAGACAAGCAGGATCCGATATTTGTGAATTGTAAATTTGGTATAAAGGAGTAAACAGGTTTTAGAGGTTGTTGATTTGTTAGAACAGAGGGGATCGAATCCTCTCTAGTGTAACCCTTTAGGCTCTTAAAACATTTGGCAGAAGATCACACTGTATTAAATGAAATACCGGTTTTACTAATGGAGGTATGATGATGAGTGCAATAGCAGATTATTTGAAAGTTCACCGTTCTGATAATGTTATCGTGATTCTAAAAGATTATCAGAAGGGAGACTCGTTGACAGTAGAAGACGTAGAATTAACAGCAAAGGAAGATATCGGTTTCGGACATAAGCTTGCTTTGAAACCGATCAATAAAGGCGAGAACATTATGAAATACGGCTATCCGATCGGTCATGCAACAGAGGATATTTCCGCAGGGGATTGGGTCCATTCGCACAATACAAAAACCAATCTATCCGGAACCTTAGAATACAACTATACTCCGACAGAACCGATTGTGAAGCAAAAGGCAACAGAACGAACATTTCAAGGGTATGTTAGGGCAAATGGTGACGTTGGTATCCGTAATGAAGTTTGGGTCATTAATACCGTTGGCTGTATTAACAAAACCTGTGAGATTGTCGCCAGGACGGCCAATGATATGCATAAAGGAGACAATATTGACGGGGTTTATCACTATCCACACTTATTCGGGTGCTCTCAATTAGGAGATGACCTTCTGAACACGCAAAAGATCTTAAGTGATTTGATTCATCACCCGAATGCTGGAGCTATATTGGTGTTGGGACTTGGTTGTGAAAACAATTATATTGACCTATTTAAGGAAGTAATTGGTGATTTTGACGAGAAGAGAGTCAAATTTATTGAAGTGCAGCAAGTCGATGATGAAATTGAAGATGCTTTAGACGCGGTAGAAGAGCTTGTAGAATATGCAAAAACGTTTAAACGTGAACCTGTTCCCGTTTCCAAGCTTAAGGTCGGCTTAAAATGTGGAGGATCCGATGGCTTTTCCGGAATTACAGGAAACCCTCTCTTAGGGGCTTTTTCAGATAAACTTATTGAACACGGTGGCTCTACCATTCTTACTGAGACTCCGGAACTGTTTGGTGCAGAAACACTATTAATGGAACGCGCAAAAAATGAAGAGGTTTTCCATAAAATCGTTGGAATGGTGAACGGATTTAAAGAATACTTTATCAAACACGAGCAAAATGTGTATGAGAATCCATCCCCAGGGAATAAAAAGGGCGGTATCACAACACTGGAAGAAAAATCACTCGGAAACGTTCAAAAAGGTGGCTTTGCTCCGGTAGTAGATGTTCTAAATTATGGCGATAGAATGAAAGAGCCAGGTTTAACATTATTAGAAGGACCAGGGAATGATCTTGTTTCTGTCACGGCGTTAGCAAGCTCAGGGGCACATATTGTTCTTTTCACAACTGGTCGAGGAACACCTTTTGGCGGACCGGTTCCAACAGTAAAGATCTCCACAAATACGGCATTGAGCGAAAAGAAGAAGAAATGGATTGATTTCAATGCAGGGGAACTTGTAGAAGGAAAGGATAAAGAAGAATTAACGGACGAATTCTTCGAGTATATCCTTACGCTAGCTTCTGGTGAAGTAGAGGCAAATAATGAAAAATATGGGTTCAAAGAGATTTCAATCTTCAAAGATGGGGTTATCCTATAAACGAAAAAGAAGAGCGACTTTCGAAGAACTCGACAAGTCGCTCTTTACATATAAGAAAACGCTAGTGTCTATTTAGTTGACTTGTTATGACAAAAGGTTATTTGAAAGAATTCCCGCTCGCTTTCCGTGGACGATTCGTGAACCTCCTCGAGCTATCGCTCTGCGGGGTCTCCCCTGAATCGTTCTTCCACAGGAGTCTCGCGGATTCTTCCAAACAACAATTTTACAAAGACCGTTTACGTTGACTTTTCTTTGTTAAAAA
>NZ_JBIMEV010000082.1:0-14682 GCF_051262595.1 Salipaludibacillus sp. CF4.18 | reverse complement strand
AAATTTAAGTTATAAAGTATCCCAAACTAAAATAAAGATTTGGGATACTTTATTTATTGAAAGGGGATAACTTGTTTGGGTGAAAATACTTTACTACAAAGTCCATCTATGAACAATCCTAGCTATCGATATTGGGTTTTAGTTAGTATTGTGTTTGTTGGCGGTTTTTCACAAGGCATGCTTTTACCTATTATAGCTATTTTATTGGAAAATATCGGGATATCTTCATCTGCTAATGGTATCAATGCTGCTGCGCTATATATTGGTTATATTGTCATATTTCCATTTATTGAACAGTTTTTGCGAAAGTTTGGTTATAAGCCAATCATAACTTTTGGTTTGTTCCTATTCATTATCACACTCATGCTCTTCCCAATTTGGCAGACATTTTGGTTTTGGTTTATTTTGCGGTTAATTATAGGTATAGCAAATAATTTGATTCATATGTCGACGCAAATTTGGGTTAGTTCAACGAGTTCTCCAGAGAAAAGAGGTAGGCAATTAACCATCTATGGATTTTCCTTTGGTCTTGGTTTTGGTATTGGGCCAATGATGACACGGTTAATGGAGGTTAATTTGTCTCTTCCTTTTATTATTGCCTCCTGTTGTAGCCTAATTACATTGGGAATGTTGTTTTTACTGAGAAATGAATATCCATCTATCGAAGCCACCGAAAGTGCTTATCAGTTTAGCACATTAGAACGATATAAGAAGACACTCAAATTAAGCTGGTTCGCATTGCTTCCTGGCTTTACTTATGGTTTTTTGGATGCTAGCTTACAAAGTAATTTTCCTGTTTATGCACTTAGAATAGGTATCGAAATTGAGTTTGTTACGATGATTTTGCTTCCTAGTTTTATATTTGGAGGATTAATCACGCAATTTCCACTAGGGTATCTTAGTGATAAAATTGGCCGAATCCGTGTACTTATATTTGTACTGACGATGGGGTTTTTTGCCTTTTTTTGTATGGGATTTGTGGAACATTTATCCTGGGCAATGTGGATCTTATTTTCACTTGCAGGGACGATGCTTGGTTCCTTGTATTCCTTAGGTATCGCCTATTTAGCTGATTTATTACCTATGAATTTATTACCTACTGGGAATATTCTAATCGGTGGATTATTTGCGTTAGGAAGTATGAGTGGCCCAATAGTAGGTGGAATACTTATGGATATGATTGGTCAAGGTGCAATCTATTATTCTTTTTGTTTTCTTTTACTGCTTATGGTGATATCCGGTTGTATTTTTGAAAAAACAAGGGATCATCATGTTGAAGAAAAGCATTATTATAGTGGTACTTAAATGAGGTATATAGCCAATCTTGTTTTTTTGTAACGGTTTAGAAAACCCCTGGCTATGCGGGGGCTCCGAAGAGCTTCTAGCGTGGTAATAAAAAACCTCACTTCATGATAAGATATAGTTGGTTTCCCGACCGCTACATCTCACCATAGAGGGAGGTATGCCCAATGAAGGACATGAACAGTTTAGCACACACCACATGGAATTGTAAGTATCATATAGTCTTTGCACCAAAGTACAGAAGACAGATTATTTATGGAAAATAAAAAGAGTATAGGAAAGATTATTAGAGATTTGTGCGAAAGGAAAGATGTGATCATCCACCAATCTGAATTTCCTTACTGGAAATACACTTTAAGAGACGGCACGGAGTAAATATATTCTTGTATTTGCTTTTTATTTCTGCCCACTGTATTGACATAGAACCCTCGACACCAAATTTTCGATTTCCATATCTATATTTTAAATTCGCATGTCAATCAAATATCATCAGACTACTCTTCCCTTTTAAATAGCCCATAAATTGAGAAACATTTAATTTAGGCGGAATACTCACTAACATATGAATGTGATCGGGACAAACATTTGCTTCGTGAATTGTTACACCTTTCCGTTCGCATAAATCTCTCGCAATTTGTCCTATACTTTTTTGTATTTCCCATAAATTATTTGTCTTCTATACTTCGGGGCAAACACGTTATAGAAGTGAGGATTTTTTTACCACGCTAAAAGCTTTCCGGAACCCCTGGCATAGCCAGGGGTTTTCAAAACATAAATAAAAAATATCCCAATAGAGTGTACTCTATTGGGACGATCAATCTAACCTGGTTTCCATTGAAGATTTACTTTCAAAAAAAGCAGCCATGCGGCTGAAAATGTCAGGTCAGAAAAAAGAAAGAATTAGCATACTAACGCCGCTGTTTGGTTTTTGGTTTAACAAGGTGATCTAGGAATTGAGAATTGATCTTGAATAAATCAGTGACTTATTACGAACTTATGATCAATTTTAACCCTTATATCAAAATGAGTGGATAATGCTCATGGAAAAAATTATTTACTAATTAGTGTTTTTAAAATGATGTATTGTATGAAAATTCAAGAGAAGGTAACATGATTGTAAATGTTGTCCCTGAATTTTCTTTACTTTCTATTTGTATTTCACCTTTATGATTTTCGATAATATTAAAACATACCATTAGTCCTAATCCATTTCCCTCTTCTTTTGTAGAATAAAATGGATCTCCCAGTTTTTTTAGATTATTTTCAGATATTCCTATTCCTTCATCTTTAACAATAATGCTAACCATATCATTTTTGATGGATACTTTACATTGGAGAGTGCCTCCGCCAGGCATAGCCTCCATGCCATTTTTCAGAACATTAAATAATACTTGTTTGATCAGATTTTCATCGCATTCCACAACTACATGTTCATAATTAATATCTAAGGATATAATAATATTTTTTAAATTAAATTCTGCTTCAAGGAACTTAAATACTTTTTTAATGGTTGGGATTATATTAATTGGTTTTAATAGTATAGCTTGTGGCTTTGCTAATACCATGAACTCACTTACAATAAAATTAATTCGTTCGGTTTCTTCTAATAAAAGCTTGTAATAGCTCTTCTTCTTTTCATCCTCTTCCGTAGCATTTAAAAATTCTGTAAATCCTTTTATGGTTGTTAATGGATTTCTTATTTCATGTGCGATTCCAGCTGCTAGCTCCCCAATTGCTGACAACTTTTCAGACCTAATTAATAATTCTTGGGCATTTTTTTATCTGTTATATCATGGCGAATAGCTACATATTGATAAGGTTGTCCGTATTCGTTTAAGAAGGGAACAATGGTGGTGTGAACCCAATAAAAGGTACCATCCTTTGCACTATTTCTAATTTCCCCTGTCCAAACATTCCCATGAGCAATTGTTTTCCATAGGACTTTAAAAAAATCTTTAGAATGATAGTTCGAGTTTAAAATACGATGATTTTGTCCAATTAATTCTTCTTGATCGTATTTGGATATTTCACAAAACTTCTCATTCGCATATGTAATTGTACCTTTATGATCTGTTCGTGCAAGAATAGATGATTCGTCTAGAGCATGTTTAATATCAGATAATTCTTGATTTGAATCACCCAATTTTACAAGTGTAGATTTTAAATCTTCTTCTGTTTGTTTACGATCAGTTATATCTGTTCGAATAGCTACATATTGATAAGGTTGTCCGTTTTTGTTTAAATAGGGAACGATGGTGGTGTGAACCCAATAAAAGGTACCATCCTTTGCTCTATTTCTAATTTCCCCTGTCCAAACATTCCCTTGAGCAATTGTTTTCCATAGGACTTTAAAAAAATCTTTAGAATGATGATTCGAGTTTAAAATACGATGATTTTGTCCAATTAATTCTTCTTGATCGTGTTTGGATATTTCACAAAACTTCTCATTGGCATATGTAATTGTACCTTTATGATCTGTGATTGCAATAATGGTCGTAGTATCAATTGCTAGTAAAATATCCGATGATGCCTTTATTGGATTTATCTTTTGCATTAAAGAGTCCACCCCCTTTTAGGTCAGTTTATACTATATCTAAATTAAAGGAAACAGATGTGGTAATATTTGATTATATTTAGATATATAGACTCTTTTTTACTTATCCTATATTTTATTGCTCATCACATTTGTCACGGAAAATCATATAACGTTCTTAAATAAAAAGCTTAAAGTTTGTGAAGGCCTGTACTTAGAGCTAAAGGAGAGCGATAGCTTAAGTGAAAAAACATATTGAAGAAAAGACTCAGCTAAAATTCACCCAAAACTTTTATGTATATTACCTATTTTAGTTTATGTATTAAGTTTAAATTTTACATAAAATATAGTTCCTGTTGCAGAAGATTCACATTCTATATCTGCATTGTGACGTTGTGCAATGCTATAACATATCGGTAATCCCAAGCCTGTCCCTTGTGGTTTAGTAGTGAAAAACGGCTTATATATATGTTCTAACAACTCTTCTTTAATTCCAGTACCCTCATCTTGAAACGCTAAAATGATATGTTTATCTTTATAGTGTGTTGATATACTTAAAGTTTCACCTTCTGTCATTGCCTCAATTCCATTACGAGCAAAGTTTAAACTTAACTGTTTTATTTCATTCTTATCTAACAGTAAAAGCGGAATGTTAGGATGAAGGTTAAGTTGTAAATTTTTATTTTCTAATATCAAATCAGAATTAATTAATGGTGCAACAGTTAATATTAGATTATTTAAACAATACTCCTTTTTATCAGCTCTTTTATTCTTAGATAGGCTTAAAAATTCTGAAATAATTTCATCGACACGGTCTATCTCACTAATCATTAAATTAAAAGTATCCTTGTAATGTTCAAATTCTTTATTACTCTGAAAAATTTGAATGAAACCTTTAACAGTAGTCATAGGATTTCGCACTTCATGACCTAAACCTGCTGCCATTTGTCCAACTAGATTTAGTTGGTCTAGATGTCTAATTTGTTTTTGTAATCGGTCTTGTTCTTTTATTTTAAGTTTAAGTTCTTCATTCAAATTTTCTAATTCTAATGTCCTTTTATTGACTAATTCTGTTAAATAATTTTTATGATTTTGTAGTTCCTGCTCCATTTCTTTTAATTCTGTTATATCCGAATTAACTACAACAGCACCATTAATTTTACCCTCTAAGTCATAAATTGGAGAAGAAGAATTAAGAATTGTCTTTATTTCACCATCAAAAGATTTAATCTTAATAATTTCACCATAGGAATATTCCCCTTTTAATGCTCTTGCAGCCGCCCATTCATCCTTTGTTATTTGCTTGCCTGAATCTATCCACCATCCAATGTAATTTTTGTACTCAGACACATCTTTTGCTGAAGTGGCATTTATTCCCCATATTTCATATACAATATCATTCATATGAGTGAATTCACCATTTTTGTCAATAATAAAAACACCAACGGGAAGCGCATTAAGAACAGCTTCAAGTCGCAGATTATCTTTTAGTATCTTTTCGATTGAAATGGTATCATTTAAACGTATTTTTTTAGACATAAAGGTTGCCTCCTTAGAAAATTGAATGTTATATTAATAAAATTTAGTATACCCATATGAAATTGTTTTGTAGCCACCCAACTTTTTTCTATCATATGGGGGAAGTAATTATTTTTATATTGGTTCATCCACAGTGACTATGATAGGTATATTTGGATAATAAATAGTTCTTTTCCATTTAGTAGTTTAGTCATTTTGTAGGTGAGGCTTTTCAATTGTTTATGTATGTAGGTTTGTTTTAATTGGAATAATCTTTTTAACTTTTGCTTTGATTTTAAATTGTAATAACAAAAAACATGATTCCTAGGGGGAATTGTGAAACAGTGTACTTAAAGTAATGGGAGCGTTAGTTGAAGTAGAAAAAATTATAAAAAGTCACTGGAATTCTCGGGACTGCTGAAAAAGTCCAACTTTTAAAAGTGAAAAACACTAAGAGAAAAACGAGTCCTCAGAATCGATTCTAAGCAACGTTTAGTATATGGGGAGACATATATGTACCCCGAAAAAAGAGTATTTTTCGAAAGTCACTACTTATCACTGGTCCCGAATTCTCTAGTGCCTTTTTTATGTGAAGTATGTTGTGATTTACATTGTCAAATTGATGTTATTTATGTTGTGAAATAATATGTTTTTTAACATTTTGTACCTCACAAGTAAACCCATTAATACTCCAGCAGCTAATTTTCCCACTAGCTTGATTTTGTCATTCAGGCATGATTTACTTGCTTCTTGTCGCTGGTCATTACCAATATCTGGTTATACGTATTTCCTACGTTTTCCATTCTAGATTGATCATTACTCCCCATAATAATCCCCCCCTTCAGAACTTTGTTCACTTTAAGCGACCCTCTAGAGAAAAAAAAGACAATGAATATTACCCGATATCCATATGTCCCAACTTTATTTTACTATTTTCTTGATGCTTATCAGTCATTAGTTCAACAACCTGATGAACAATTTCTAATTCCTTTTCATTTAAACTTATTCCGTCCCATTGTAGATGTTGCTTTTGAAGAGATTCAACAGAATCAGGAATATTCGTTAATCTTAGTATATAATCTGTTGAAACATGATAAAGTTGGGCTAATGCTACTAGCTTATCGATGGGGGGATTTCTATGTCCCCCTTCATAACTTGCATAAGAAGATTTGGCGAGCCCAATTTTAAATGCAACCTCTTGCAGTGTAAACCTTTTTTCCAAGCGAAGCTTTTTCAGGCGATTTCCAACAGTCATGCGCTAATCCCCTTTCTTTATTAAATTGTCAGTCTAGCATTACCAACTTGCGTATACTCATGAATAAGATCAGATATCGTTTGAATTTCAAAACTAAACATAGAAATTTTTTCTTGAATCATTTCCACATCATCTTGTGTTAAAAGATTGTTTGGCTTATTAGAATAATGAGCAAACGTTCCAGCCAATCGACCAGTGTGTGTAAAGAATGGTATTGAGGTACAAGACTTGAAACCGTATTCAATGAAACTTTCTTTAAGGTTTGTCCAAAGTGGACTCGTTCCAATATCTGTTTGCACAACTTCTTGTGTATAAATAGCTCTTCCACATGAAGCACAATTTTCATCTAGTATTCCCTGTTCATTAACAACACTAAAGAAGTCAAAGAATTCCACTGGAATACTAGGGGCAGCACCATGAAAAATATTATTTCGTTCTCTATCATAAAACAACATAGTGACATAAATACTATCTAATACTTGTTCCAATTCTAAACACATACGAGCTAGCTCCATTTTGATTTCCAAGAAATCCGATTCACTTTTAGTAATTACACCATTAACCACAGCATTCAGTAAATGAACTTTTATGTCTGTTTCTTTTTTACCCAAGAGAGGATTAATTATTTTTAGTTGTTCTTTAATGTTTTTCTTTAGATTGTACTCACGTAAACTTTCAACAACATCTTGATGATTTGAACCATTCATCAATTTTATCAGACCCCCTTCCAAATTTATACAATTAAAAATTTTCTGTCTACTTCACTATCATACAATATAAAACTAAATAATAGTAATAACAATTTTTCATCATAATCATGTATACACTATTTTATTATATAAATTACATATTTACCCTTATTATTGCTTCGTTTGCTTTGGGCAATTCCATACCTTTTTCCCAAATCAAAATATTATCTTCTGGGGTTCCATAATAAATCGGGAAGGACCTACTGATTCCTCATTTCCCGGTACCATTATTTATGGTCAGTTTTAGACTTGTTTTAGTTCGCCTTCCACCGTTCGACGGTTGTTAGTGAGCCTTTTATCATATCATCCACACTTTCCTCTTTCTGCCTTTGAAAAACTGGTTCAACTTCCTCCTGTTTCAGCCAATGCATATATTTAAGATGAATATCGTATAGCTTTTCAGTCGGTATTTCTGATAAGTCCCGCACCGTAAGTTCCTCTTGTATTTTTTTTAACTGTTCACCGATGATTTCAATTCGAGCTTTTTTCCCTACAAAATATTGCTCCTGTAAATCCTCCATCTCCATTGCTTTTAAATTTGCAACAGCGTATTCAAACTCCTTTGACCAGTCAATAAGAGTTGATTTAGCAACACTTAATTCTCTTGCCATTTTATCAAAGCTATTCCCTGCCGCTCTCAACTCAATGAACTTGTGTTTAGTTTTAGAATCCTTCATTGTTATCACCCCATAGTAGTTTTTTATTAAACTGTAATTGAATCATGCATTCAATTACTCAAGTGGAAACCCTATTTGTACTTTCGCCATTTAAATCACCTACCTTTTATAAAAGCGAAATAAGGGATAAAAGGGAAATAAGCTGTATTAACACACAATATAATGAATCATGGTACTTCTAAATAAGCTAATTAATCATGTTTATTGATCGTAAATAGTTTTGTGCCTGCTTTACTACCAAATTATAACCATTATTGGTTATGATTTTCCTTGTCCGTTTTCCGTTATAACAAAGCTCTTATTATCGTTAATGAACTAATAAATTTACTGCATTCAATTGTTCAACAGTTAATCCATGTTCCCTTTTGTAGCCTTTGTCATTTATGACACACCACCTTTTCTAGAAATATAATCTATATATCTTTCAAATTGCCGAAGCACATAACAAACATTTTCTTTCTATTATGTTTATAAAGGTATACTTTTAGGATGTGTCTATAAACCTATAAATTTACGTTTAAAAAGGTTATAGAACAATTTTATAAACGTTTAAAAAATAACTGTCACCTTTTTAATCAAGAGCGCATCTGAATTCTCCACGTTAGAGTATTCAACCATAGCGCCTGATTGTTGAAGATCATTTTTCTATTGCATAGTATCGTTGTACTGCGCAGCAAAAGAACCTTTTATAAAAGTTTTGCTACTTTGTCTGGTTCTTTTTCTATTGCGATATTCATCGTTCATCAACTGAGATCCAGTTGTGTGAGGAATTCTAGCGTTGGAGTTGCTCTTGAAGTCCGCGCTCTCTTAATTCGCCTCGTTTACCAAAGAATATCGATCGTGCAAGACCATTCATTGCCTCGCCTTTGTTTAGTCCTTTTTGCACTCTACGCCGTAAAGCTTCACTCGATATATAATCTAATATATAAATGGTTTTTTCTATTCTGCCCATTTCCCGAAGGGCAGTTGCTAATTTGTTTTGCCGGGAATAAGAACCCAATTTACTCATAATTAGTGAACCAGATACTTTTCCTTCTCTAATTGAATGCGCTAGTCTGAGTACATCATCATAATTATCATGTATTAACTTTGTATTAATTCGTCCTCGCAAAATGCTTTCAATTTTGGGCAAGTCTCGAGGTTTTCCCATCGCATAAAGTTTTGTATCAGAGAGATCCCTTAGCCTTGGAGCAAATCGAAAACCGAGAATGTAACTTAATCCGAATACCTGGTAGACCATGACAATTCCAAATAATATGGGGATGAATGCGCCAGTAGGGCCCCGATTTGATATTTAGACCCTCCAATAAGGAAATGATAATTCCGGCGATGATTGTGGTGTAAATCCCGTATTCTGGTTTTACTTCGGAGGCGATCGCAAAAGCCATTCCAAGCGGAATGGCTATTACGCCAACTACAACTCCTGCCAATAAATCTTTTTGAAAAGCCGCTAAGTTATATCCTTTAAAATTACCGGACAAAAAGAATTTCTGCCACATACTCTTACCTTCTTCTATTGTATATTTGAATATACTACAAACAAAATACACATGATTATATTTAAATTGTCAAAGAGAATAAAGAGGAGAGGAGCTTAAAGATGAAATAGCAAGTTGGATAAAATATGAAAGTAAAGTATACATTAATATACCATGCGTTCGTAAAAGTACACTTATACAGACAAAAGAGGAAGAGCAGTGCTAATTCAGCATCGCTCTTCCCCTCTCCTACTTTGCGGTTATAATGAACCCTACTTCTTTCTAATCAGCTGTCATATGTTATCTTACATTATTTACGAGGAAAAATATCCTTTTGAACTTACGGCATTTTAAGATTCTATGAATAATTTTTGTCACTATACAAGACATCAGTCTTCTTAATACGCAATCAAAATTAACCAGATTTATAGAAGTACTACCTTTTATTCAAATAAGACATCAATGACCTGCTTGAAAATATCATATGAATGAATTTCCTTTTTTGGTTCGTAGATATTGGATAGGACAATGACTTCATCTACTTGGTAAGTCTGTTGGAATTCAATTACTTGCCTACGTATTGTTTCTGCATCTCCCATGATTGTATATCCTAATCGATGATGAAGAATTTCTAATTCAACTTGTGATAACGATTCAAGAAATCCTTTAGTTGGCGGGATAAGCTGACTTAAATTATTTGTATAGATATCGATATACACCTGCAAATGGCTGGCGGAAATCAAAGCTGCCTCTTCCATTGAATCTGCTGCAATCACATTTATAGCAGCGATCACATAAGGCTCTTGTAAATAAGCAGACGGTTGGAAGTTTTCTTTATAAATCGCGAGTGCTTCCTTCATCACCTCAGGTGAAAATTGAGCTCCAAAAGCATATGGCAGTCCCAGATTCGCAGCGATTTTAGCTGAACCGGTTGAGGAACCTAAAATTAGGACCGGAACATTCGTCCCTAAGCCTGGATAGGCACGAACCTCTTCTTGTACTCCCTCATTTCCTAAATAACGCAGAATGTCCCGGACTTCCCGTTCAAAGAAAAACACGCCGTTATGATTTGAACGGCGAATTACATCTGCTGTTTTTTGATCTGTTCCCGGTGCACGCCCTAACGCTAAATCTACACGGTTTGGATACAAGGTTTCGAGGGTCCCAAATTGCTCTGCAACAACTAACGGAGAATGGTTCGGCAGCATAATCCCACCTGAACCTACACGGATGTTTTCGGTATTCGCTAATATATGTTGCACAATTGAAACGGTAGCTGCACTTGCATAAGCATCGTGATTATGGTGTTCTGCAAACCAAATCCGTTTATAGCCCATTTTATCGACAGCTTTTGCTAATGATACCGCAGAATCAATTCCTTGTTTCATTGTTTCACCTTGTCTTAATGGAGCAACAGATAAAACAGATAGATCAAATTTCTTCATCAGTTCACCTCTTAAAATGTACTATTTGCCTCGGTGCCTGTACCGATTGGTATTTCTTCTCTACAGCAGCGGAGGCCGTTTCACCAACGCTCCTGCACTTTACCCTTTAACTTCTTTAGTTCTAAGCTCCTTCGTTAAAGAGGTTAATTTAGAATTCCATAGATGATGTTATTTGAGGTTTGAAAACTGAAAATAGTAAAGCTCCTGCAAATTTTTCTAATAAAGCATAAAACTCTTCTATATGAACCTTGCCTCCATGAATCATAACCTCGTATAAACCCCAGCGATCTCTATATAAAAATGTTGAGCTTTCATAACCATTCCGGGTATAGAACTTTCTTCTAGTTACCCTTTGCGCGTAATTGCTTGCTGTCTCATCGATAACTTCTATATTGAGTATTACTCGATTGTTCGGGTACTTCTCTTTAATTTGAGCGAGTGCACGGCCGCCATACCCTTTTGACCTGGCATCACCATCTATTGCTATATACAGGACGTATGTTAAATCTTTATCGGTTATTAAGTAAGTAAAGCCAATATATTTACGCTCGTCGTATATAACGAGAAAATCAACAAAATCTCGCTTTGCTTTCCACAATAAAAGGTTCATAGGAATACGTTCATTTTTAGGGAATGATCCATAATACAACTCCTTTACCTTAGCTAATTCACTGTGGGTTTTTGTTAGTGGTTCTAGTTTTATTTTCATGCGATCCACTCCTGTAAGTTACTCTTTTCCACCATCATTTAAGCCCGATCCATAATAAATAAGCATTTAAATATTGAGAAAAAAGGTTTTGAATAAAAACAAATAGAGATTGCGGGATGAATTTGTTCCGCAACCTCTTTGCCACTGATTAGAAGACTGCGTTGGCACCTATTTTTACTGGGATAAATAATACTTTTTCATTCTGAAAATAGAATTAAACTTGTTCATCAAATTCACCTTGCCAGCAATTGTGCAGTTAGAAGCTAGTTGCTGCAAAACCTATGCTTCGCTAGTTGCAATTGACCTTTGCACAGGTTATTCTTTTCCATCCATTAAGCTCCTGGGATCTACCTTTTCTTTTTTTCCATACAGTAAGTAATAGAGGAAAGACGTCGCAATAACCGCGATTCCCAAAATCATGTACATAACAGGATAGCCGGTTATTGGTATCACAAGCCCCAACAGAGATGGGCCAAATCCATTTCCGATGTCAAAAAAAATGAAGAACGTGGCAGTGGCGAGCCCCATACGATGAGGTGCAGCGACTGTCACTGCAATAGTTTGGCTGATGGAAGAGATATTCCCGAAACCAAATCCAATTAAAGCAGCTGCGATTAAAAGAGTTACAGCGCTGCTGGCTGTACCGAGGAGAAGCATTCCGGCACCGAACACGAAAAAAGCCGGATACATCACATAATTTGGCCCTATACTGTCCATCAACCGGCCGGTGAACGGCCGTGATATCAAAACGGTCACAGTATAAACAATAAAGAAAAAGCTGGCTGTATCCACCAACTCCAGCTCAATCGCGTATAGATTTATATAAGAAAGAACACTAGAGAAGCAGAAGGTCATGATGAACACAATGAAACTGATGGGAAGTGCTTTCGGCTCAATGAAATCGGAAAGTTTAAAGCTTTTGCCTTCCTGTTTCATTTCTGCCTTTTCTATTTTAGGCACACTGACGAAGAAGCCAATCACTGTACTCACCATCCCCAATAGAAGGCAAAAGATAAAAATCATGTCAAATTCGGTGTGCTGGGCCATATACAGACCAACGAACGGACCAAGACCGGTAGCCATCGCTGTACTGACAGCAAAGTAGCCAATTCCTTCTCCTCTTTTTGATGCCGGTATCGCGAGGACAACTAGGGTCCCGATCACAGTAGTCGCAATACCAAGTGTAATCCCGTTCAAAAATCGGCTAATAATGAAAAAAGTAAGCCCATAATCTACAAGGTACAGGAGAATCGTCAACGTAAAGAAGATAAGTCCGATCACCAATAGTCGTTTGTATTCGATTCTGGCAACAATTCCCCCGGTAACCAGCCGCCCTGCCAATGCACCTATGATGAAAATGCCAGCTACCAGACCTGCCTGCCCTGTAGTGGCATTAAATTCTTTTAGCGCATAAAGAGCGATTGTGGCATTTAATAAAAGGTAAACAAAGATCAAGAAAAAATTGACTAAAGAGAGAATGATGAAATCTTTGGTCCATAATTTCGGTTTTAGTTGCTTCACCACTTTACTTCCTCTCTTTGATATCTTGCCCACTTGTCACCTTAGATTGTGTAGGATTCACCGTCTGCTGGCACGAAAACCTGGGAAGAGAAACCTTTTTCTACCACGAAGTTTTTCAATTCTTCTTTAGATAGTCCCCAGTGATTGGCAGATTCCATATGGACAGCGATTATCGTTGCATCAGGTGCCGCTTGATGAACTTCGTAAACATCCTCTTTCCCCATTACAATTGAACCGCCTTCCAGGAATTGATTGTCCCCTGCATTTACCACAAGGACTCCTGGTTTGTAGGCATTGATTGTTTCCAGGACGCCTTCAAACCATACCGTATCCCCGGCTACATATAAGGTTTTCTCGTCTTGGTGCTTGAAGACAACACCCGATACCTGTCCCATAAGGTTTACCATAGCCCCTCTACCGTGCTCGCCTTTTGTCTTGATCAATCGGATGCCTTCAAAGATTGTATCTCCCTGCAGAACCTCCACATTTTGGAAACCGGCACTTTGGACTTCTTTCGCGTCATCTTCGTTTTGAACGAACAGTTTTATTTCTTTTGGCAATGCCTCTTTGGCCGCATCGTCCCAGTGATCCAAATGCAAATGAGTAACAATAACCGCATCTATATCATTGATAATTTCATTGATTGGAACCGGTAAGCTATCGAGTGGGTTATTTTGGTCTTGTCTTGCTGAATTCGGAAAAGGTGGGTAAGCACCTTTCTCTCCCAAAAACGGATCTACTAAAAACTTTTTCCCGGCATATTTGATAACCAATGTTGCGTTTCTGATTTGCTGTATGTTCATATTCTTAACTCCTTTAGTTTGAATTACGTTAAGTGTATAATAAGAACACTTTAGTAATACACAGCATAAATTAAGTCTTTTTGCCGTTTGACTTTATTAATGAAGGGATTTGAAATAAATGTTGGATCACACAGATCTGCAGATCTTGGAGGAACTTTCCAGGAACAGCCGCATCTCGATGAAAGAATTGGGGGAAAAAATCCATTTAAGCGGACCCGCCGCTTCAGCGCGGGTGGAGAAATTAGAAAACAGCGGAATTATTGAGGGCTATACTATCAATATAAATCAAGTAAAAATGGGGTATTTTGTCCATGTCTTGATAAACATCTTCACCAAAAGCACCTATCATCAGCCGTATCTGTCTTTCTTGAAGACACAAGAGCAATATGTGATCAACAACTATAAAATCAGCGGTGACAGCTGCTATCTTCTTGAATGCAAATTTCCATCCAACCAGAAACTGGATGAGTTTCTAATTAAATTAAATGAGCATGTGAACTATAAATTATCAATTATCATTAATAAATAGCTCACTCTTATAAAGACCTTAGTGTAATGAATACCTTTAAAAAGTTTCATTACACTAAGGTCTTTTAGATGTCAGCCCGAGTAATTATTTATGATCAAGCGTTCGTAAAAGTACACTTTTACAGACAAAAAGGGAGAGAATATTTACTTTAATTAGCCTCTTC
>NZ_JBIMEV010000081.1:0-14800 GCF_051262595.1 Salipaludibacillus sp. CF4.18 | reverse complement strand
TATGGGGAGATTTGCGACCGGAGTCACCATTATTACGACGGAAGTGAACGGAGAAGTACACGGAATGACTGCGAATGCTTTTATGTCGGTGTCTCTCGAACCGAAACTTGTCCAAATTTCAGTGGCGGATAAAGCAAAAATGTTAAAGCTAATAAATGAATCAGGGAAATACGCGGTCAATATTTTGTCGGAAGACCAGCAAGAAATGTCGATGTTGTTTGCGGGACAAATCAAAGAAGAGAGAGACGTCCAATTCGAAACGTTTGAAGGATTACCCATTATTAAAGACTCTCTTGTGAGTTTGGCATGTAAAGTGTATGACCACCATGTAGCTGGAGATCATACCTTGTTTATCGGAGAAGTGATGAATTTGAAAATCCAAGATGGTAACCCGCTCACTATATTCGAAGGGAAATACAAAGAGCTAGTTTAATTAAAGAAGGTTTTGTTCCATTAGTTCGCTTACATCAGGGAAATCTCATGTTGATTATCACTTTGGATGCCTTTCATTCATAATTTGTGGAAAAGGTATTGAGCATGTATCTCTCCATGCTATAAAAAAACTAGGTTCTAAGTCAAATGTTGGGGGGGTAATCTCCCCACTCCTTTATCCTACTGAGTCTTTATATGTTTCCATTGATGATGAAGTATTGAAGTAATACGTAATACTCTCATTCGAAATCGATCGTACCGCCAAAAGCCAAAGGCATTTCGTTTAAAAACTTTGGTCTGGTTGTTGAGGCCTTCCACAAGTCCATTTGTATACCTCAAAGCAAAACTGTTGAAGATTTCAGGCTGCCAGTTTCTAAAGGTTTGAATTGCTGAACGGAATGCTTCATTTAACCTTGCAGTAGTAATCATACAAAGATTCCTTTACGGAGCTTCATATCAGTTGCTTCCTTTTTCTATTGACATCTCAAATCACTCACAGTAAAGCTCCTTAAGTTTATAGGCTTCCGAAAACAAGTACCTGTTCAGATACCAGCGCTGTTTCTAGGACAGTTCGGCCTTTGGCTTATAAAAGACATGCTTCATTCTCTTGCATTTCTTCCTGTCATAATCTTGAAAGTTTTTCTGGACACTTCGCCGGACTCTTTCCAAATCCGAGTAGATATATCGACAGAAGTGAAAAAGGTCGGCAATAATGATAGGATTTCCAAGCGTTTTTTTAACTGCAGATTTAATGCTTCGACTCATGTCCATGGCGACTCTCTCAACCTTGTGACCTTTCTTCCGCAAATAGTTTTTCACCGTTTCTATGGTTAAGCAGTGTATCCAGAGGCCTGATGACCTGGTATTTCCCTTCATTTATATCCCCTTTATATTCATCGATAGCTATCACCTCAGGCAGTACTGGTACAGCCTGATTGTCAAATCGGCGCATGACGGTAGTTGGGGGAGTGTGAAAAATCTCCGCGGTTTACTTAGTCTTTCTCTGTTATCCAGGCGGGTTAACCGCCTGGATTTTGATCGCTTGTCGCCACATGATCTTTTTTCTTAAACGTTCAAAGCTTTTAATTCCATAAGACATTCGCTTAATCACCTTTGTTGCATTATTAACGCTTTCAATGTAGCCATTATTAAAGGGATACATAAAGGACCGAAGGATTTCTTGTTTCCATCGGATAAAGGTCTTTGTGACTTTCTGAAACGCAGGTATCTCGGCGTCCTTCACAAGGGAAATCTACGCCTGTAGTCCTGCCTTTGGCAGTCTCAGAATTGGAGTTCTTAAACCAATGATCTAAAGCATTCTTAAGCTCATATGCTTTTCTCAATTCATCGTGCCCTTCCAATACTTCCTTCACTCGCCGTTTTCCTTTGTCATTCAGCTTCTCCGGTGATTTCCAAAGCAACTCTTTACTTCGTTTCATCCGAATTCGCTTATCTTTCGACAGGTCGTGTTGCACTTGACGTCGAACCTCATCGAAGGCCCAGTAGACTTGTCTCATATAGTGAAAACGATCGGCTATGATTAGGATATCACCCAACGCACGTCGTATCGCCTCTTTGAATGCTTTGGATAAATCCATGACGACAATCTCCACGCTCCCATAGTCACATCCACGAAAATACTTCTCAATGGTTTCCACGCGTCGATCAGGCAAGATATCAATGATCTCACGGTTCTCTACATCCACAATCTTCGTTTGAAATCTCTCTCCACCAGCGTCACCTTTGAATTCATCCAATGCAATTGCCCCAGGAAGTACTTTTCTTGGCTCTATACTGAATGTTGTGGTGTCCCCTACCAGATCTGGAAGTGAGGTATGAGCATAAAAAAAGCACCTGATCCTCTTTCTTTGTTAAGCTTTAGTTACCACACAAAAGCCAAAGGAGAGAATTCAGATGCAACCTCATTTTATCACAAATTTATTAGGGATTAAAGATGCTCACGTTCATGTTTTCGACAGCGGAGAGGACATGAATGACTTTTGGTTTGAGCTCTATACAACGGTACGTAAACAAACCTGTCCACCTTGTCTAAAACGGATTCATAGTTATAGAGAACAGAAAATTCAAGGGGATCGTATATCTGGAAAGCGTGTCGACTTATATGTGAAGAAGCGCCGATATCGTTGTTTAGCATGTCGTTACACGTTCTTTGAGAAACTATCGTTTTTAAATCGGTATCAACGACAAACGACGATGGTAGAACAGGAAGTATTGGGGTTGTGTACAGAGATGAGCTTCCATAGTGTCGCTAGAATCAAAGGAATTAGTGCGAATCGCTGCCTTCGTTTATTTGATCAGCGAGAAATCAGCGTAAGAAAAGGGCTCTATACTGAATGTTGGTAATAGGTGAATCCTTGAAAATAAATTCAACATATATTTACCTCATTATGTTATTCGAAAAAATAATTGGAACCCCATTAATATAACAATTAAGGTAAGCAGACTAGAAAATAATATATAATACAATATTTCGGGACTGATAGCGACGAGCCATACACATCACCTAAAGCGATGATTCTCCCCGTTCGAAGTAAACTACGACGTTTTAAAAAAAGAGAGGAAGACCTGCAAGAGCATTCAAAAAAACAACATTGAGGTCGGTTGCTGCAGCGGCTGCAGGACTAATATCGTAAAATATTAAGAGAATGAGAACGAATAACCCCCCGACCTGCACCAATGATTGTTCCACATGTACTTGCTACAAAACCAAGAATTATAAGATCTAATCCATTCCATATTCATCCCTCCTCTATCTGTTATATCACGAGAGAAAGAATGAATGTGGGCCCAATATGATATGGAATAGCCTATACATTTGTAAGAGAAAAAAAACTACCCTAGGAGAGGTGAAAACATTTCCAGGGCAGTTGACGAAATTATTTATACCGGGTATGAATATTATTTTTTTTGTAAGTAGGGTTTTGAAATTCCAGAATTTCGAAAGATAAGGATAAGTATCGTTTCTCAAAAGTGTCAGAAAAATGTTCTGTGATCACATCGAATATCTCATCACAGACTATTTTTTTTTCCTCATCACTGCGACCGCCACCTATTTTTAGTTGTGCATGGACAAAAGCATCATCTTCTGTTCCGTCTGCTACTACATAGTCATTAAGTTCGATTGCTCGAGAGCGGATACCACCAGTTGGAAATACACCGCCTTGTCCGATGATTACGTCATTTACTTTTTTTAAAAGGGAGCGGATATCACCTTCAGGGTTTAAGTTATCCGTGTATTCCACGATAAAATGGGGCATATAAACTTCCTCCTTCTTAAGAGTGCTGAAATTCTTTATCGCTGATAATATGGTTCTTCAAGGATCCGATGCCTTCAATTTCTGTAATGACTTCATCTCCAACATTAACACCAGTAGTTCCTTTAGGAGTTCCTGTTAATATGATGTCATTTTCGTTTAGTGTCATAAAGCTACTGAGGTACTCGATCAAGTCTGGAATCGTAAAAATCATGTCTTTTGTTGAACCGTCTTGAGTCACCGCTCCATTTACAGTTGTTTTTAAGGGAAGGTTCATAGGGTCTTTTATATCGTCACGATCGACTAACCATGGACCTATTGGCGTGCAAGTATCACGATTTTTCACCCGAAGGTTAGGGCGATAGTAATTTTCCAGATAGTCGCGGATCGCATAATCATTTGAAACCGTATAACCTTTTACAAAGTCATAAGCATCTTCTTTTTTTACATTTTTGGCTGTTTTCCCTATAACTACACCGAGCTCACACTCGTAATGCATAAAAGTGACGTCCTCTGGTCGTTTCGTGGAAGCATTGTGTCCAATAAACGTGTTTGGTCCTTTTAAAAAGACTAAAGGCTCTTTTGGTGCGCTAAAAGATAACTCTTTAGCATGATCCGCATAATTTAAACCTAACGCAAAAACGGTTTGTGGTTTAACAGGTGGAAGCCACTCTACTTCTTCTTCTGAAAACAAGCGACCATCTGTTAACTTTACTTTGCCTTGATATTCATAAGCATTATGGATTGCTCCGCCTATTGCTACACGTGCTCTCTTCATTGTATTTCCTCCTTTGATTTAAGTAGTCCGTTAACGATAACTAAAAAGCTTATGCCTCTTGTTCTGAGATAATTTTATTCTCTAAAGCCCCAATGCCTTCAATTTCTATTCTTACTATGTCTCCTTCTATTACAAGTGGAGGGTTTTCAGGGGTGCCTACTAATAGAACATCTCCTTCAGAGAGAGTCATAAACTCTGTCACATCTTCAATAAGTTGTTTCGTATTTCGTATTAAACTTTTAGTGGAGCTTGTTTGTTTTAATTCATTATTCACAAACACTTTAATATCCAGATTGTCTGGATCAGAAACTTCGTCGACTTGGACAATCCAGGGTCCTATAGGGCAGAATCCATCCTGAACTTTTTGTTTGATAGCCGGACGATGGATACTCTTATGTGGAATACTAATATCATTTACAATTGTGAAGCCTTCCACATAATCAAGCGCTGAATTTGCCGTAACTTGTGTACATGTTTCTTTGAAAACAATACCTAATGCTGCCCCAACTTGTAATGTGTTTTCCTCTCTTGGTAGAGGGATTTGCGCCAAGTGAGGAGAAAGAGTATTTACTGGCTTAATATATAACACTGGTGCTTTGGGGGGGGCTTTGTACGGATCTTCTTTTAAAGTATCCCCCATTGCTGCCAGTTCCCCTTCATAATTCAGGGCTGTCCCATAAATGATTCCGCTTACAGGGACCTGCCAATTAATCTCATTAGCATGAACTGTTCTGTTCTTGAAAGTTATTTCATTTGCCGTAGGGGTAATATCTACATCGGTAGATTGTTGTAAATTATTAAATAAACATCTAGCTTTGACCATAGTTTCACACAGCTCCTTTTCTTTAGATAAAATAGTCGATTATTATATATGTTATTATATATGATTTAAGGCATAGTTTCAATAAAAAAGGAAGAACCCTGCAGTAGTGGCTCTGCTGATTACATTTTTTCTTCGTTTTCAAAGGCTGTAAGCGCGTTTAATTTGTGCTTAACGAGCCGTAGTTACTAAATCTCGTGTTGGTGTTTGATTCTGTATCAGTTCAATTAAGTAATTATGTTCTGTGATGGATTGAGTGCCAGGCATCGGTAAAAGTGAAAGCCTTTTTTCTAACTTTGCCCAATCTCTCCCAAACCTGCTCGGCATTACTTCAGCTAAAGTGCAAGGACGGGTGGAAGAAATACAGAACTTATTAATGCGGGTCTAGGCCTACTATAACTGAAAATGGTACTTTGATAATTAATCAGGTTTGGGAAACAGAGAAAGCTGATTTTATGAAGGCATTATAATGCACCAATTATACAAAAGAGACTTTGAGAAAAAATACAAAAAATTCACAAATAATGGCCTAAATGGGTAATAGATTTTACTTCTTATTTCAAACACAATAATAGTAATAATATTGCTTTTACCATAGGAGGCTTATGTTAGCAGAACATTTTATTACCAGAAGGGACTATCTGCTAATATATGTCAGCGCTTACAAAGTATAAGGGCAGAAGGGGTGTTAAATTAATGGGAAAAAGTTATGATGTTATCATTGTAGGGGCTGGATTTGCAGGGATAACTGCAGCGCGAGAACTAACTCAAAAAGGGTATAAGACATTGGTTTTAGAAGCAAAGGACAGATTAGGTGGTCGTACATGGGTCGAAAATCGTTTAGGGCGCGATCTTGAACTAGGTGGAACTTGGGTGCATTGGTCACAACCTCATACTTGGGCTGAAATCACACGTTACAATTTAGAAATAACACAAAGTCCGGTTCCCGAAAAAGCTTATTGGTTGGCAGATAATAAACGTAATGAAGGGACAGCTGACGAACTTTTAGGAAAATTAGATAAAGGTATGGTACGTCTATTGGAGGATGCAAGAAATTATTTCCCTTTACCTTACGCTCCACTCCATTCTGATACTTTACATGAAATTGATCACCTTACGGTTGCAGATAAGTTAAGATCTTTAGGACTCAGTAAAGAAGAGTATGATCTAATTTACAGTATGTGGGCATTGAATTTCAATGGTTCACCTGAGGATGGTGCATTATCACAAGCATATAGATGGGTATCCCTAACAAATTATGACTGGCAATATCTGTTTGAATCCAGTGCAACCTATAAACTTAAAAATGGAACAAAGGAATTAATCGAAGCTATTGCTGGAGATACTACTGCAGATATATCTTATTCTAAACCGGTCTCATCGGTAGAAAAAACTCTTGAAGGCTATAAAGTAAAGACAATAACTGGTGAGGAATTTTACTCTAAAACTGTAATCGTTACACTCCCATTAAATGTTCTAAATCGTATTAAGTTTAAACCAGGTCTTTCAGAAGGTAAGCATCAAGCAGGAGAAGAAGGACAAACGAGCAAGGGTGTGAAATTTTGGGCGAAATTGAAAGGGAAATTCCAGCCTTTTGTTGCAATGGCCCCAGCTGATTACCCGATAAATTTTGCACAACTAGAATATATTAATGAGAAGGATAGCATTATTGTTGGATTTGGTCCGGATTCCAAAAGAATAAACATCGAAAATAAAGTAGAAGTTGAAAGGGCACTTCGTCATTTGATTCCTGATTTGGAAGTGCTTGAATCAACGGGACATGACTGGGTAGATGATGAGTATTGTGGGGAAACCTGGCCTATGCAACGTAAGAATCAGTTGACAAAATACTTAGCAGAACTACAAAGGCCAGAGGATGGACTTTTCCTTTCTGGATCAGACTATGCAAATGGATGGGCTGGTTTTATTGATGGTGCAATTGAGAGTGCATTTACTACTAGTAAGCTAGTAGAAATATACTTTGTTGAATCCAATCAAAAGTTAGAAGCATAGCCTGAGAACTAAAACCATACAATTTTTGAAAATATCTACTAATTAAATTAACTGAATTTTTAAAAAGATAAACAAAAAATAGGCCATTTGGGTAATAGATTATTTTTGTTCATAATGTATCTAAAGCATAAGGGCCAAAGAATATAAAGTTGGAGGAATTTAATCATGACACAATCAAACAATGCAAAAGAATTAGTATTTCAGCTATCCGGAAAAGATGAAAAATGGGAGCCTTTTATGGTTGGTGAAGCAAAAGTGGGTATGGTTAGTTGGTTAAGGCAATCGCAAAGTGAAGATGGTGTAGTATTTGCCGGATTATGGAAACATACACCCGAGGAGCACCCAAATGGGATGCCTTATGGTGCGGAAAGTAATGAAACATTTTACGTTATCGAAGGTAAAGCTGAAATCACAGATACCAATGGAAATACGATTTTATTAGAAAGAGGGAATAGCTATTCTCTAAAACAAGGATATGAGGGAACGTGGAAAACGATAGAGGCGTTTAAAAAGTTTTTTATAGTAAGCTAGTCTAATTTATGACATATATAAGTCATGCCATTTTAAAGGATTGACATAAACTTTCGGTAGCTAAGGTTACCGTAAAATTAATTGAAAGCGTTACTAAAATAAAAGGCGGAGGTATTTCATTTATGAGAAAAGGACTGATTTATATTTTGTTAGCTATGGGGTTTATTGGAGTAACCATTCCATTAGGTGGGGAATTAATGATGAAATTCCCAGTTTGGTTATTTACTTGTATAACAATAGGCGTTGCTGCAGTAATAATGATCCCTATTGCAACGTTATATGAGAAAACAAAATGGACGAAATTAGGAAAAAAGAATTATTTTGGTTTATTTATGCAAGCTTTACTTACTTGTACGCTTTATACAGTATTCCTCTTATATGGATTAACTTATGCAAGTGCAATATCCGTTGGAATCATTACTAGTATTATACCGGCAGTGGTATTTATTTTAGCGTTTTTCCTGTTAAAAGAAAAATTAAATACAAAAAAGTTTATTTCCATTACTCTAGCTGTAATAGCTGTTTTAATAATGAATATAGCTGGTGTACAGATAGGAGGAGGATCTAATTTCTTAGGTATTTTATTCATGCTATTAGCTGTTATATCGCTTGCATTGTTTTTCATATATGCAAAGAAATTCGCTGTAGAATTACCACCATTGACGTTAGCAGCAGGACTTTGTGCGTGGGGATTCATTCAAACCTTACCAATGGCTGTATATGAATACCAAACATTTGACGCATCTGTAATAACTGCTGGAGATTGGTGGGGGACGTTTCTTTACGCAATTCTTGGTTGGGCATTAGCATATGCATTTACATTTTTAGCTATGCCAACAATTAATGCTAGTACAGCTGGTATGGCAACCGCAGTAATGCCTATTGTAGCAGCGGTTGTTGCATTGGCGTTTTATGGAGCATCCATACGTACAGTAGATATTATTGCACTAATTCTTGTAATCGCTTCAATTATTATCGCAGAATCACAAGAGAAATCTGATACGCCTTCTGTAACTAAAGAGGATGTAGTTGAAGCAAAATGAAATTAGTAGAACCAAAAAAATAAAGCTACGAGCTTTCTTTAGTGAACGATATTAATATAGGAAGTTCTTTAAAAGAAGGAATCATACAATGGAAATTGGAAAAGAAGTAGAAAATCAGCAGTATCTACTAGTAGAAGAGATGGTAGGTGTTTAGTGAATATTAATTAAAATCTCGCTAATCGTAATTGAAATAATTGTATTATCATAGAAATAACTTCGATATTAAAGGGTCCTGTGTCATGATGCAGAGTTTTCCAATTCTTTCTCTTTAGAACCCAATACGGATTACCTCGGATGGGTTCTAACCACTTGCCACTCTAGTATTTTCTTGCGTAACCTTTGGAAACTCTATTTCGTGAGACATACGTTTAATTACTTGTTGCATTACTCACCCTCTTAGCTCGATCAATTACTAAAATTTGATAATTCCCTGTGTCACTCTACTCTATGCACTTTTCGATGGTTTCTGCACGGCGGTCAGGCAGTTGATCAATTAACTTTCGATTTTCCCATCCACAGTGATCGTTTGGAACGTTTCTTTATCCCCACTCTCTTATAGAACAAACTGGCACCTATCCTCTCCTTGTTGTTTTGTGAGTGATAACTCAAGGATAACAAAGAGAGAGAAACGGGGTGCATTTTTTTGTGTCTATTATTGGTTGACGCAGGCTTGCGAAATAACAGGGACACCATATCATTCAGTATGGAGGCAGTATCTTGTGCTTTTGGAATAAAGCAACGAAAAAAAGCCTGCATTCTAGTGAGTGCAGGACTAAATAATTATGCTTTTTCTTGATTTTCATAAGCGATTAGTGTATTCAATTTATGCTGACGAGCAAAAGCTTCTAATTCTTTGGAAGATACTTGGTTTTTAATCAGTTCAATTAAGTAATTGTGTTCTTTGATAGACTGAGGGGCACGCATCGGTAAAAATGTGAATCCTGAGTTCCTGACTGTACCAAGTCTCCCCCATACCTGTTCGATATTATTAATAAGAAGTGTGTTAGGACAATGAGAATAAATTGCAAAATGAAACTTTTTATTTAAATCGCTAAAAGTATTTAGATCATATTTCATTAAAGTTGCGTTCATTTCCTCATTTATAGCAACCAGATCACTTACATCTTTCTCTTTCATGTGAGGAGCGCTTAATGCTGTTGCATAACCTTCCAGTACACCTAATAGTTCAAGGGTCTGTTTGTAGACTTTTTTGTCAATGGAAAGTACTACAGCGCCCACATTCGATTTATATTCAATCAGTTGATCTGCTTCAAGTCGGCGAATTGCTTCTCTGACAGGGATATGGCTGGATCCTACCTCCTTAGCAATTTGATCCAAAATAATACGTTGTCCTGGGGCGTATATACCATCAAGAATTCGTGAACGAAGTACATCGTATGCATGTTTACTTTTATTACTAGTTTTCTTTTTCATATATATTATTATATATATAATAATATATAAATTCAACAATATGGTTAAAGTTTGTAAGGATAAGCCTCTTTGAAAAGATCTAATAGACGTTTGGCTCCCTTGGTCAAGTAGTGATCTCTTTTCCATATGATTCCGAGTTCAGCTAGTATTTTAGCGTCTTCAAGTTCGAGAATACGGAGATTTCCATAACGGAAGCCTTGTAAGGTAGATTTGGGAACAATAGTTGCGCCGACTCCAGCGGAAGCTAAAGAAAGGAGCATTGAAGCATCTGGACATTCACAAATAATATTAGGCTCGAAACCGTGGCTTCTGCATTCATTAACAACTAATTCGAACTGTCCGGCGCCGCTAAGTCGATGTAATAGCATTAGAGGTATATTTTTAAGTTCATTCATTGAAACGCTGTGAATATTGGGATCAAAGCTTGACCATTCTTCTGGTAAAATCAAAACGTATGGTTCAGAAGGAAGGCGTAGAATCGAAAACTCCTGAAGATCAACCGGTAGTCTGACAAGAGCTAGTTCTATTTCTCGGTGGGTTAAACTGTCTGAAAGAAAAGATGTATCTCCTTCTCTAAGTAAGAAAGAGATATCTGGATGCTTGTAACGTAACTGTTTAAGCTGTTCAGGCAAGTAAGAAAAACATGACTTATTAGACCCAATACAGAGAACTCCCCGTATACCTTCTTCAGTTTCTTGTACTTCAATAATAGTTTCTTCCATTTCTTGAAGAATTTTTTTAGCATTTTTATATAGTACCTTTCCAGAAGTCGTTAATTGAAGCGAACGGCCGTGCCTCTCAAATAACTTGGCGTTAAGATCTTCTTGAAGATTTTTAATTTGCTGACTGAGGGGTGGCTGTGCCATATGGAGTTTATTGGCGGCTTTGGTTATTTGACCTTCATCAGCCACTGCACAAAAGTAACGAAGTTGTTTGATATCCATATTAATCAGTTCCTCCTTTTCGATAATTATTCATTTTTTAAATTGTATACTAAAAAAGTATACTTAATCAATAATATTGATATTTTTCATATAAATACATACGTGATATATTAAATGTGCAAAGTATTCAAGTAATTCAAAATAATTTCCTTTTATTTTTTTTAGGTATTAAAGAAAGCGTTAACAAATCAAGGGGAGGAATAAAAAGATGAGCACAGATCGACTAACAGATGTCAGTGAAGCAGGTAAGAAAGCGATAAATTCCATTTCGAATATTAAACTTTACATTGATGGATCTTTTGTGGATGCGGAAAGTAAAAAAACCTTTGATAATATTAGTCCCTTTACGAATGAAAAGATCAATACTGTTGCTTCAGGAGATGAAGCCGATATTGCAAAGGCCGTTAAAGCGGCACGTAAAGCCTATAAAGGTGAATGGGGAAATATGAAAATGAAAGATCGGCTAACGTACATATACAAAATAGCCGACTTAATTGATGAGCATATTGATGAAATTGCCCCTTTAGAATCTTATGACACTGGTCTTCCAATCAGTCAAACGAAAAAGATGGTTGCTCGAGCAGCGAATAATTTTCGTTTTTATGCGGAAATGGTATCTGCTCGTTTAGTCGGAGAAGTTTACCAAGTCGATGACGAGTTTTTAAACTATACGGTACAAAAGCCGGTAGGAATTGCTGGTTTAATTACTCCTTGGAACGCGCCCTTTATGCTGGAGACCTGGAAAATTGCTCCGGCCTTGGCGACAGGTAACACAGTAGTTCTAAAACCTGCAGAGTTGTCGCCACTTACTGCAAATCGCCTAGCGGAAATCATTGATAAAGCAGAACTTCCGGACGGTGTATTTAACGTTGTACACGGTTATGGAGAAACTGCCGGTGCTTCCCTCGTTGCTAACCCTGATGTGGAATTGATTTCCTTCACAGGAGAAACTACAACAGGGTCAGAAATTATGAAAAATGGGGCAGACTCCTTGAAACGCTTTTCCATGGAGCTTGGAGGAAAATCACCGATTATTGTATTTGAAGATGCAGATGTGGACCGAGCATTAGATGCGTGCACATGGGGGATTTTCTCTTTTAACGGGGAACGTTGTACGGCCAATTCCCGCTTGTATCTCCATGAATCGATCGCGGAGTCGTTTATTGAAAATCTGAAAGACCGGGTTGCGAACATCCGAGTAGGAGACCCAATGAGAGCGGATACACAAGTTGGCCCGCTGATTCATACGGATCATTACAATAATGTGAAAAGCTATATCGAGTTGGCAAAAGAAGAAGGCTGTGAAGTAATCAGTGGAAATATACCTGGGGAACTGAATCGTGGAAACTATGTTGCGCCAACGATTTTATTAAATGCTAAGAACAATATGCGTATTGTCCAGGAAGAAATCTTCGGACCTGTCATTGCAGTGATGACATTTAAAGATGAAGCTGAAGTGATTGAACTTGCTAACGACGTTCGCTACGGACTTGCCGGATATGTATGGACCAAAGACATGCAACGGGGACATCGAGTAGCACATGCTATTGATTCCGGAATGCTTTGGGTAAATTCACAAAACGTCCGCGATTTGCGTACTCCTTTCGGGGGTTCTAAACACAGCGGTATTGGACGAGAAGGCGGGCACTATGCGTTTGACTTTTACACTGAAACAAAAATTATTCATGTAGCAATGGGAGATCATCATATTCCACAGTTTGGTAAAAAATAATTTACAAAATTTAAGGGAGGAAATTAAAATGCCAGCAAAAACAGGAGCAGAGTACAAAGAAAAGATTCGTAAAGCAAAAAATAATGTATACATTCACGGGGAGCGTGTGGAGGATCCGACGACGGATCCTAGTTTCAAAAATGTCATCAACTCGATGGCAAAGCTTTATGACTTGCAATATGAACAACCAGAAAAAATGCTTTATACATCACCTACTACCGGTAATAAAATAGGGATGACATGGCTTCGTCCAGAAACTATTGAAGACCTCGTGAAAAGAAGAGAGGCTATCCAAACTTGGGCTCGTACATCTGGTGGTATGCTCGGACGCTCTCCAGACTATTTAAATGCAGAAGTAATGGCAATGGGAGTTGCCAGCGACTTGTTTGGGGAAGATGATCCGATGTTTGCAGAAAACGCAAGAAACTATTATGAATATGCTCGTGAAAATGATATTAGTTTGACACATACTTTGATTCATCCGCAGGTGAACCGTGAAAAAGCCCAGCATGAGCAAAAAGATGCTAATGTAGCACTTCATCTCGTTGAAAAAAGGGCTGACGGAATAATTGTAGATGGAGCTCGTCTCCTAGCTACTCAAGGTGGTATTACGGATGAAATCCTTGTATTCCCATCGACTGTTAAACAGGCAGGCGAACTCGATGATCCATATTCGCTTGCATTCGTAGTGCCCAATAACACACCTGGTCTGAAGTACATCAGTCGTGAATCTTTCGACTATGGTAAGAGTGAGTGGGATCATCCAATGAGCAGTCGTTTTGAAGAGGGAGACGCTGTTGTCTACTTTGATAACGTATTTGTTCCTTGGGAGAAAGTTTTTGTATGCGGGAACTCTTCTATTTGTAACCGCACTTTCCTTGAGACAAATGCTGTTGTGCACATGTCTCACCAAGTAATCGCTAAAAATGTTGTTAAAACAGAGTTCATGCTTGGTATTATCCTAAGCATAATGGATGCGATTGGTATCGATAAGTTCCAGCACGTTCAAGATAAAGCTACGGAAGTAATGCTGATCCTTGAAACAATGAAATCTCACCTATACCGCGCAGAGCAAAATGCAAAGCCTGATAAGTGGGGAACAATGACTCCGGACTTCGAAGCTCTTAATGCAGCTAGAAACTGGTATCCGAGAGTTTACCCACGTGTTGTTGAAATCTTGAGAATTTTAGGTGCTTCTGGTTTGATGGGTATCCCAACAGAAGCAGACTTTACACATGAAGAAATAGGGCCAATAATAAACAAAGCTCTTCAAGCGAAAAACCTAGAAGGTTATGAAAGAGTGAAACTTTTCCGTCTAGCATGGGATGTTACGATGAGTGCTTTCGGAAGCCGTCAAATGCACTATGAATACTATTTCTTCGGCGATCCAATTAAAATGGGAATGACATATTACGAACAGTTTGAGAAAGAGCCATATAAGCAATATGTAAAGGATTTCTTAAATGAAGTCAAATCAAATGATAAGAGTTTGTCAAATCTATAAGGCTTTGAATCCGAGGAGGAAGAGAAAATGAATTTTGATATTATTCGTACTGGTCGTGCGGTTCTACATGTGACAGATCTAGAGAAGTCAAGAAAGTTTTATGATGCTCTTGGCTTCATTGAAACGGAAGCTGATGAGGAGAACATTTTTTACCGTGCTATTGAAGATCATAACCATCATTGCCTATGGTTAAAGAAAAAAGCAGAACCAGCGGTAGAAGTCATTAGCTATAGGGTAAGTGCGGAGAAGGACCTTGACGAATTATCGGTTTTCTTTGAAAAACAAGGTTACGAG
>NZ_JBIMEV010000080.1:0-14892 GCF_051262595.1 Salipaludibacillus sp. CF4.18 | reverse complement strand
GTTCATTCAAAATGAAGATAGATTGGACCAATGAAAGGAGAGAAACTATGGGTAAAATCGTATTTCTCATTGTGGAAGTCTTAGCTGCAGTATTAGAAGAAGTCAATCGAAGCAAGATACTGAATTAAAGTATCTTTGGTTGAAAAATGTTTTTGTAAATTCATGGGACCTTCGCGTGAATCCTAATAATCTTTAAACTTTGTCAACCAGAAGCTTATGCCCTCAAAGTAGGTTCTGTAAATAAAGATCAAAAACACAAATAAACACCGGAAAAATTTCCGGTGATCATTAAATCCTACTCGGTTCATTCATAAAGTAGTTTGGCTTGTAATAAGGATCGACTGTTGACCCCTAACTTTTTATAAATATTTTTAGCGTGTTTATTTACTGTGTGGACACTAATGAATAATTTTTTTGAAATTTCCTTATAGGTGCAACCCTTTTTCAAATAAAAACAAACCTCTTTTTCTCGCATTGTCAGTTCATTACATAGATCATTTTCTTTTATTGTTACTACTTTATCTCTTTCTATGATAATAGCATAACGGCTTTCCCTTGATAAAAATAACTCTTGATGGCCTATGATTTTAATTTTATATCCTTGAAGCCTCAGCATGGGTGAACTCAAAAAATTGTTTGAGACGTTTGATACTATTTTTCCCACAAAGTCCTCCATACTTTTATATACATTTGTTTCTCTATAAATATCCCATACTGCCTGGTTCATATAGATAATCTCATATTTTTTGTCGAGCAATATTAAGCCTGTATCACTTTCAGAAGCAAATGCCTCCAATAATTCTTTCTCTTGGCGAAGTTCTTCATATTCTCTTTCTAAGTATAATAAATTTGATACGATTGGGGAAAGGATCCGTGCCCTTTGGAAATCAACCTCCGTAAACCCTTTTTCCGATAGGGGTCTGCATATACCAAGAACACCAACAAACTTATTATGTGAATAAAATGTCATCGTCATTTTGTGGTATTGGCCGTATTTTTTCATGAATTCCTTGTAATAATCTGAGGATTTGTATTCTTCCAAAGAAATTACATCTTCCATTCGTAAAACAATGTTCTCACGGTAAAAATCTAAGTGTTTTTGGGGGTGCAAATAATCATCATTATAGAAGTAATTAACATAATCCTCTACTAAATAATCACTGAGGTTGTGGTTTGTCGGATTGGATAAGTTGCCTTTTTGGTCAATTTTCCAAAAAATTGATGAATGATACCCGAAATATTGAGATAGTAAATGCTGGAGTTCATCTGTTCCATTTTTAAAATTGACGGATAAGTCGGAAATTAATTGCATCATGCGCCCATACTCTGATTTGGACAAGTTGATTTGAGAAAGCAAACGACAGTCCCCCTTTCAATCTAGATACTAAATTAAGTACCTTTTCTATCTTTAAAGTATTTAGTATAGCCATATGCGTAAGCGCTTTCTATACTTATAATAACATTAAGACAAAATATTTTAAATAGTTGAAAAAAGGAGGAGTGAAGAATGAACAAAGGTGAATTATGGCAATTGACTGCAAAGGAATTGGCTTTTGGAATTCGAACCAAACTGATTTCATCGCGTGAGCTAGTTATCAGTTGCTTAAATCGCATTGAGGAAGTGAATCCGTTGGTTAATGCCCTTGTGGAGGTTTCCAGAGAAGAGGCGTTATCTGCGGCTGATGCAGCCGACAAGGCTGTCTCAAATGGAGAACAATTGGGCCCAATCCACGGAGTGCCAGTTTCCATAAAGATAAACAGTGACCAGGCAAATTATGCAACCACAAACGGTGTTGTTGCCTTTAAAGACAACATGGCTGATACAGACAGTCCTCAAGTTGCCAATTTAAGAAAATCGGGAGCAGTTTTAGTAGGACGAAGCAATTCTCCTGCATTCAATTTTAGATGGTTTACAAATAATGATTTGCATGGACTAACGATCAATCCCTGGAATGTTTCACGAACACCGGGTGGTTCAAGTGGTGGTGGTGCTGCAGCTGTTGCGACAGGAATGGTACCGATTGCCCACGGTAATGACAGTGGTGGATCGATTAGATACCCTGCTTATGCATGTGGAATAACTGGATTACGTCCTACAGTTGGGAGAGTCCCTCAGTGGAGCGGACCGGTGGATGTTGATCAAGTTTTATCAAATCAATTCATGTTAGTTCAGGGGCCTTTGGCACGTACCGTGGCTGACCTTCGATTGGCACTTTCGGGTATGTGTAACTTTGATCCACGTGACCCGTTGCATATGCCGGTTCCATTAGTGGGCGAGCCTCTCCAAAAGCCAATTCGTGTCGGATTATTGCGAGATGTTGGTGTAGCAAAACCTACCCCTGTGGTTAATCAAGCCTTAGATACAGCAGCAATGAATTTAACGAATGCTGGTTACCTTGTAGAAGAGGTGGAGATACCACTATTCGCTGAAGCATACAGACTTTGGTATTTACTATGTATGGAGGAGTTCCGTCAGATTATGCCTCTTGTTGAACAGGTTGGAGATGAAGGTATAAAAATGGCGGCCAAACACTATTATGCAGTTCAGCAGGATTGGTGGGGACCTAGTCCTAGTCTTAAAGATTACATGGACGGCTATGCACGTCGTGGTACTCTAATCGCACAGTTACAGCAGTTTTTACAGGAATATCCCATAATATTGCTACCGGTATCAGCTGAACAAGCGTTTGAGCAGGATGCCGATATTGTTAGCGAAGAGAGTATGCGTCGAGTTACGGCAGCACAGTGGTCAATGGTGTCAATACCAGTACTAGGATTTCCAGCTCTCGCTGTAACTACAACCATTGCAGAAGGTCTGCCCGTTGGAGTGCAGCTTCTAGGAAGAAGGTTTCGTGAGGATACTTTGCTTGAAGCGGCTGAGATTATTGAGGCTCATTCAGATGTTATTACTCCAATTGATCCTTGCTAAGGGTTAAGTAGCAAAATATATCTGTTTATCGATAATAGTTATCCGTAGATTGGTAATAAAGAAAAGTATAAAAATTGAGAAAATGGGAGGGTGGATAGTGTCATCTAAACTAGACTATTTGTTTGAGGTAAGGTCAGTATCGAAAAGCTACGGTTCCACCCAAGCTCTTTCAGATGTTACATTCACGTTAATGCCTGGAGAAACAGTTGCAGTAATTGGACAAAACGGGGCAGGAAAATCAACTTTCGCTAAGATAATAGCAGGTTCAATTCAACCTGATGAAGGTGAAATTTATGTAAAAAGCTGCAGAGTGACATTATTCCCACCTAAGAATGCTTTAAGATACGGTATTGCTTTTATTCCACAAGAACTCGCTTATGTACCGAAACTCACCGTTGCTGAAAATGTTATGCTAGGCAGAATCCCTAATCGAAAAGGATTCATATCTTATAAAGAGATGATAAAACGAACAAAACATGAGGCGAAACGTTTTGGATTAAATATTGATCCTTTGCGTAAGATGTCCTCATTGAAATTAGCAGACAAACAAATTGTAGAAATTCTTAAGGCTTTATCGAGAAGAGCGAGTGTAATTTTACTTGATGAACCTACAGCTTCATTATCAGATAATGAGAGCAAAAACCTGTTTCGTATTATCGGTAAGCTTGCGAGAGAAGAAAAGGTTGGAATTGTTTATATATCCCACCGAATGGATGAGGTATTTAATTTTAGTGATCGCATCGATGTCTTTAGAAATGGAAGACTAGTTGCTTCTGAACAGACAGCAACTAGTGATCATGAAAAATTAATCGCTCATATGCTTGGGAAACAGAGAGAACAGATTACCCTCGAGAAGTTCGAGTATCCTAGTGCTAATCCAGCTCTTTCAGTTCTAAATTGGTCTAGTCGAGGGCTACCTAGTTTATCAAATGTGACTTTTAATGTGAAAGAAAAAGAAGTAGTTAGTATCTTTGGGGTACGCGGATGTGGGGCAGAAATAGTAGCTGAAGGACTTGTTGGGCTCCAAAAAGAGATTGAAGGAGAAATAATATTAGAAGGTAAAAAGCGCAGAATTTTTCGTAACCCTTTAGAGGCTAAAAAAGCCAATGTTGCATATGTTCCAGCTGACCGAAAGAAACAAGGATTGGTATTGAAGTTGTCGATACGAAAAAATGCAACGCTTCCAATCCTAAGACTATTGTCAAACTTAGGATTAATGAACTCTTTGGAAGAGCGTAAGACAGCTGAAAAGTACACCTCACGTTTTAACACAAAATGTCAGAGTATTGAACAAAATGTATCAGAGTTGAGTGGGGGTAATCAACAGAAAGTTCTTTTGGCCGGAAGGCTTGCTATGAATCCTAAAGTACTGGTTCTCCAAGAGCCATCACGTGGTGTAGATATCGGAGCACGATTGGAAATTCATAAACAACTTAAGGAATTTGCTTCTGAAGGTACTGCAATTCTCGTTGTAACCTCTGATGTGGAAGAAGCAGTTAATATCAGCGATCGATTACTTGTTATGCGAGACGGTGCCTTGGTTGGTGAATTAAAAGGAGAAAAAATCTCACAAGATGAAGTTCTTCGGTTAGCCTCAGGAAATTTTCAGAAAAATGGAGGAGTAATTAAATGAAATTAAAGCCTGATTCTGAAACTACTATACCATCGACACTTCCGATTAAAAGAAAAAGAAAGCAGTTAACCGATGTCGCATTGCTTTTTCTATTTTATGTGATGATTCTCATTTTCTTTACGACCATTACTGATTCTTTTTTTAGTTTTTCCAATACATTAAATATTCTTGATAGTATAGCGGTGCTTGGAATAGTAGCCATTGGTCAAGCATTTACCATTATTTCAGGTGGATTCGATTTTTCAGTTGGTGGAGTAGTTCCTCTGGGTGCAGTCGTTTATGTAACCATTATAAATGCAGGAGTTAACGTACCTTTAGCGATAATAATCGTCCTAGCTGTTGGGGGAATGGTAGGTTTAATTAATGGTTTGTTGATAGGTAAGTTGAGGATTACTCCATTAATTGCGACACTTGGTACTTTTTCGGTTACGGCCGGTTTGGCGAGCGTCTTTACCGGTGGATTGACAACCGCCTTAGACAATCCAGATGCAGCCTTTCTTGCTGGCAGTTCAGTAGGAGGCATTTCTTATTATGTATGGTTGCTAATCTTACTAAGTGTATTGGGATTTATTACACTGCATTATACCGTATTCGGACGCACTCTTTATGCATTAGGAGGAAATAAGGAAGCTACCAGACTTGCAGGGATTTCAACGGATTTAATTACGATTTTAGTTTATATTATTAGTGGATCCTTGGCTGCGTTAGCAGGAATTGTTGTGGCGAGTCAATTGATGGCTGGCTCAGGGACGATGGGACTTGACACTAATTTATTATCCATTACTGCTGTTATTTTGGGAGGGGGATCTTTAGCAGGAGGGACTGGAGGAATTATTGGAACTCTTGTTGGCGTTCTTATTCTCGGTACACTTTCAAATGGTATGGCGTTAATCCAGGTTCAATCCTTTTACCAACAAATTGGAACTGGAGTCGTGCTATTAATTGCTGTCATATCAAGTCGCCTTCGTAATGACAACTCGGAGGAATAAGAATTAATTGAAGGGGAAAATACCAAATTACTCACATGAAAAGGGGAGAATTAGATGAAATTTTACAGTAAAAAGTTATTTGTCCTCACTCTCATTCTATTTATGTCATTACTTGTGGCATGTGGTGAAAACAGTAAGTCGGCAAGCTCGGATGTAAATTCAGAAAACTCAAAATATGGAGACGACCATGCAGAAAAACAAACTGAGCAAGAAGAATACTTTTTCACCTTTGCTAATGTCACAGAGTCAGGTGCGTTATTCGTTGAGTTGGGTGAAGGGGTAAAAGAAGCTGCAGAAGTATCCGGTATTAAATTGAAAACATACGATAACAAATTTGATGGTCCTGTGGCTCTACAAAACGCTAAATTAATGGTTCAAGACAAACCAGACTTAATCATCGAATATAATGGTGTGGAAGGAGTAGGTAAATCACTTGAAGCCGTGTTTAAAAATGCAAACATACCTACAATTGCGGTTAACATTCCGGTACCTGGAAGTCCATTGTTTAATCTGAGCAATGAGGATATTGGAATCGATACTGGAAAGATAGTTACAGAGATCGCCAAGGAAAAAGGTTGGACAGCAGATAATACAACAGTACTCTTGGTACAAAGTTCAAAAGGTGGATGGGAAATTAACAACAGTGTCCGTTATTTCTATGTTACCGTTGCGAAGGAAATGGGGATGCAAGAAGTTAAACCTGAAGACATTACTCCGATGACCACAACAATTGGCGAACACTTAATACAAGTTGATTCAGAGGCTACATTAGAATCAAGCTATCAAACAGTGAGGAACGTGATTCAAACTATTCCAGAAGACCGTAATATTCTTCTTTATTCCATAAATGATGATTCTTCTATAGGAGCATGGCGTGCTATTGAAGATGCCAACCGTACTGAGAAAACGTTGGTAGCGGGATTGGGTGGAAGCAAGCAAGGGTTAGATGAATTACGAAATAATGAGAATTGGGTTGCTGAAGGAAGTTTCTTTATGGGGAACTGGGGACAGTATATCATGGCGATGGGCGTAGCTATACTGAACGGTGCCGAGTTACCTGAAGTAACTCTCTCCCCTCAGGTAGTGTTCACGAAAGAAAACGTAGAAGACTATTATAATGGAGGATATGAACCAGTTGTGCTGCCAGAATTACCAGAACAGAACAAATATTTGATTGAAACAGGAGTTCTTCAAAAATTCAATAATATAGAAGGGGTGGAGTAATATTTAGTACTTAAAGAGTACTCATTCCGTAGGTAGGCCGAGCTTCTTCGCAGAACCTAAAATAAAAGATTAATTTAAACACCTTCACTAGTGGAGCGAGTATCATGAAGATATTCGTGATTCCCTGAAGGTGTTTTTTAAATAAGACTTAAACTTCTACTACTAACTATCCAAGGGGATTATTATGAAAACAATTAAACCCAATATATTAAATAAAGGAGTGTTTTTCCCTTTCGTATCGGCATCCCTCAAAGGAATTTCTCAAGTATTTTTGATTGAGAATGTCATTACCGGTTTACTAATTCTTGTTGCAATATCCATTACTTCTTTTTATTTAGGTATCATTGCTCTACTATCATCATTTATTGGCACTTTAGTTGCAAAACTTGGGGGGGGAGATAAAAAGAGTTTAAATCAAGGCTTATTAGGATTTAATTCCGTGGTGACAGGAATGGCATTAACAATATTCTTAACTGGACCTTTTGTGTGGCTTGTTGCTTTAGTTGTATCAGCCATAGCTGCAATTTTTACAGCGGCCATGAATCACTTTATGAAGAAAACAGAAATACCGATTCTTACTTCCCCCTTTATTATCCTGACATGGTTTATGCTACTTTCTACTTACAATTTTAAAAATATTAATATAAGTTCTAAATTGATGCCTCAGGATTTAACAACCTGGGAAATAAATATAGTAGGAGAAATCAACTTAATAGAAGCAATCATTCATGGGTTTGGCCAAATAGTTTTCCTAGATAACACAATATCTGGGATTTTATTATTTACTGCTGTATTTTTGGCGGGAAAAAAATTAGGATTTTATACACTCATTGGAAGTGTATCTGCTGTCATTATTGCATATGTTTTTGGAGCAGAATACACTTTAATTACTGCAGGCCTTTATGGGTATAATGCGATATTGACCATTATAGCCGTATCTGCTGTTTTTAATAGTGAACATAGCCGTTTTGCACTATTATCTGGTATAATTGCCGCTTGTTTAACAATACCTATAACAGCAAGCATTAGCATATTTCTTTTACCATATGGACTACCTACTTTAACAATGCCTTTTGTTCTTTGTACATGGTTTTTCTTAGCGGCGAGGAGGTTTTTACCGAATCTGTAAAACGGGGGGAGATTTGTAAGCTGGAATTATAATAAGTACATTTACTGGTTCGCATGATGTAAGTAAACAATCATTATGAAAACAGGAAAGAATAGCAAATTAAGAGTGGAATTTTCAAAAACAATTTTTAATTATGCTTCTTCTATTAAGAGGTCTGGATGGATGCCTGGAGAATATTATGATATTGGATTTTAGAAGAAAAGATTTTTATTTGGTGGTAATGGCGTTAATTCTATAATGAATACACTTTTTTGTTTGAGCTTATGGAATTAACGAAGCAGATTGAGAAAGGGGAATGTCCTCTCTGGTTGTCTAGAAGATATATAACTCCTGTACACTTTATTTTAGACTTACTTTTGGACAAGGCTAGGGGAATATTAAATAACCTAATGAAAGTAAATACGAAAATCACAGAAATGAAGGAATTTCAAAAGGTCTGAAACGTTACGCTAAAGAGAAATCAGAAAATGCTAAGAAAGTGATACTTAGTGCAGCATTAGCAACGGAAAACGTTGCGGTGCCTCGTTCAGAGGTCGACACAGGAAATTATAAAAGTAGCTGGGCTCATCGTGTGACTAATCAGGGGATGGGGGCAGAAGTTTGGAACAGTAGCCAGTACGCAGAGCTATTGATTCAATTCTCTCTTATTAAATGGCGAATCCTATCGTTTTAGGCAAAGTATGAAACAGAATGAAGGAGGTTAAAGAACCTGCGAAAGTTGGGATAGGGTTGCCCCTCCCCGGGGCAACCCTATCCCAACTTCCAATCTTGCCCATTGATGGCTGGACAAAAATGACACGTGGCTCACTTTTAAAGTGATCGCTGTGGCTCAATATTATATTGACAAAAAAAACAGCCTCTTCCGTTATTCCATAACGCCAGTAATATCCATTACGATGAAGATTTCCGGGTGCTGAACATTTGCAGTTAGGGTATATATCAAACAAAGGAAATTCGTTCTTTTTGCCTCTTTCACCATATTCCACTAAGTTAATACCAAAGTTATGAGAAATAATCAATCATAAAAAAACTCTCCCTTCTAATATGCAAAAAATTAGCATTATTTCAGAGAAGTATATATAGAATTCCGTAGTAATTTGGAAATTTCAGCGGTAATTACGAGGATATAAAGTGACTGTTTACACTATACCATGGAAAAGTGGATCTTCGCATTATTATGTTATTACTGCTGTATTAGTAAGAGAAGAAAATGAAGAAAGTATGTGTGAAACAAATGAAACTCATAAAAAGAGAAACGACACATTAATTGCAAGGTTTTTAAAGAGAGTATGAAGGCCCTGAGTTTATGATTTCAAATGTAGTGTGTAATAAACATGAAACTACAGGAGCGGGGCTTGTGGATAGTCAAATCTTTATGAATTACCTTTATGGATTAATGTTTAAGAAAATTTCTGTATTTTTAACGAACACTAACTCTTCTGCTAAATTGGTAATATTGTTCTACGACCTAAGAACCCTAATAACTTAGCATTTATATACGAAACAATTTTTGATGATGCAACAATTACTTGGTTAATATTTATGAACAACTTAGAGGCTCTAGTGATTATGAACTGTAACCTATAAAATGGACAGTTTATAAAAGAGACCTACGCAGCTAATAAATGACTTCGGTATTGAGCCGGGGTCATTTTTTTTAATCCCCACTGGTATCGATGACCATTATATTCTTCCATGTAGTCATCTACTTCTTGTGTTAATTGTATAAAGTTCTCGCATGCTTTGTGATCGACCATATCTTTGAAATGCCCAAAGAATGATTCCATTGGTGCGTTGTCCCAACAATTTCCCTTCCTTGACATAGATTGACGTACCCCTAGTTTTTTCACTCTGTCCTGGAACTCTGGATGAGTATAGTGAACCCCTTGATCAGAATGAAGGATAGCCTCAGGGTGAAAGATACCCATCCCTTCCTTGAGGTTGTCTAATGTTTGATAAACAATATCCATTTCTAATGACCTTGACAATTTATAAGCTAAAATCTCTTTTGTAGCTCCATCTTTCACACAGGATAAATAGGCTTTTTGACCTCGACCATAGTAAAGATAAGTAATGTCAGTTAATAACACTTTACCAAATTCTTTTTGATCAAACTTACGTTTTAGTAGGTTCGGACATGTACGGTGTTCTTGTGTCGTTTCGAGGCCGAATTTTTTCATTAAGCGTCTGACTTTCTTATGATTCATCACGACACTGTGATCATTCTCCACTATCATTTTGATTTGAAGTGCCCCTACTTTTTGATTTTTTACGAAGAAAATACTTTTAATAAGTTCAACTTCTTGAGTATCCCTTGCTTCTCGGACTTGACGGATGCCCTCTGCGCTTAACCAGGCGTAATAACCACTTCTACTTACTTCAGCTAACTGACACAGCTGGGTTAGTTCTCCCTTCAATTGATACTTTCTGATGATTTTTTCAATAAGTTCAAATTTCTCTGAAGGGGTTAATATTTCTTGTTCAACGCCTGCCTCTCTCGTTCTTCTAGCTTTTTTAAGAAGTCAATCTCAGCTTCTAAATACTTGATTCTTGTTTCTGCTTTTTTAAGTTTTTCTTCGGCAGATAACGTTTTGGAAGAGGGACGGCCCGCACTTCCTTTTCCTCTTCGCTCCGATTCGAATCCAACTTCACCAAACTGCTCAAACGTTTCGCGCCAACGCCTTAAACAACGCTTTGGTTGGTCTTTACCTATAACTTCAAGGTTAAATCCATGCTCTAGAAAGATCTGGGACGGTCCTTTTCCTGTTTTATATTCTTGAACAGCCTTTACTTTAAAATATGGTTGGTAAGAGATCGAGCGATCTGACACACGTACAACATTCGGATTCTTCTCTAGTTCTTTCATATGAAACTCTGAATATATGTTTTTACTCATGACAATTCTCCGTTCTAATGATTTATTTTATTATAAACGGGTTTATCTTATAAAAACATAAAAACCCGAATAATGAGGCACTTTTTTTAAGTGTCCATTATTCGGGTTACAGTTCATTATGCTAGAGTCTTTTTTTTACATAATGTAAGATAATTTTTATACATAGAAAGTAGTGATCAAATGGAGAAGCATCTTGATGTTATGAAGCAGAGTCTACAGCTGTCAGAGACGATGTTAGAAGGATTAACACATGTTCAGAGGCAACTTAATGAAAAGAAATACCCTGATGCATTGCAGTTGATGGATGATGTCGTAGGTGGTTTTGCATCGATTGAGAATTCAGTCGGTCCTGTTTTTGCGGACTTGATTGATACGGAGTTAGTAGAACCACACATTGGCAAGGTTCGTGAAAGTTTAGAGCGAGTGGTAACATCCCTTGAAGATCATTCTTATGGCACAGTCCAAGAGATCCTCCAATTCACGCTCATACCAAATGTGAAGAAGTTGAAAGTAGAAATGGAAAGGTTGTTTGAACCGTATCTCGTTTCTTAATTCCAATGGAAAGGAGGTGCTATGATGAATATTGCGGCACTATCGATGGCGATGAGTCAAGGAGAAGTGAAACAACAGGCTTCGGTTTCGATGATGAAGAGAGTGATAGGGCAAGCGGGTGAGCAAGTAGAAGCCCTGGACAAGCTGATCTCGACTCAGCGGATGTGCAAAAGATGGAGCAAGTAAGATACAAGAAACATTTACTATTTTTCAAGAAGCTTTGTATAGAGTCGAGGCTTCTTAGTCTGAAACAACGATGTCGCAATAAGTAGCTATCAATTTAAACAATTAGAGTAGTTATAAAGAGAAAGGTAGTCACCCTATCATAACAAGTAGGATGATTGCTTTTTTTGTTAGTCCTAGAATTTTTTATATAAATTAAAGAAGTTTCTTGTCGAAAATATACATAAATAGGTATTGTAAAAATTTTCATAATTAATAGTTTTCGACTATACTAGGAATGGGGCATAACAACAGTTTATATAAAACTAAACTTAAGAAGAAGGTGACTTTTAGATGAGTATTGATTGGACAATCGTTATAACTCATCTCCTTACACTCCTAGTTGGAGCTACGGGAGGCTATGTTATTAAATCTATAAGGATAAGTCAAAAAAACATTAACAAAACAAAAGGTAAAAATAGTCCTATTTTTAATAACGAAGGTGATGTGAAAGGCCGTTTTGGTGATCGGGAATGACTACTGGTAAAAGTACTACGAGAGGTGAGCAAAGTCCAATATATAATAATGACGGTGATGTAATTCAACATAATTTCTTCAATTCAAGAGGTGACGTCATTAATCCATATAACCTTAAAAAAGTGATAGACTTTTTGGAGTTGGAGCTAGAGGATGAGCTAGAGTTTAAACAAAATGTTGAAGATGATGATGGATTGAAGAGGATCAACATTGTAGCGAAGAATATTATTAATAAATTAGAAGAAGATGGTTGTAAAGATTACAACAATGTCATTATTGAAAGCAGCATTTATTTTAAAACTATTAAAGATATCTTATCTGATCCTCGTAATAAAAAATTAAGGAAATCATACAGTAATATTAAGAAGACAATTAATAGAAAAATACCCGAAATAAAAAGAGGAAAGTATTTTTTTAGCGAAGTGTTAAATGATATTATTGATAGGTTTTTAAATTCTAATGACATTGAGATTTTAGAGAATGAGGAAACGGTGAGTGTGGTAGTACATTTTATGTATTACATATGTCACATTGGAGAAAACGGTGATAACAGTGCTTAGACCTGATAAGTTTACAGATTTAAATAGAAGCTTAATATATGCAGTGGCTTTATTAATAAAAGTATTCAAAGAGAACGATCATAAGTGCAGTTATGGAAAGCTTTATAATGCATTAGAAAAGCAAATAGGTGATGATACCCTATATTTGTTTTTACCCGCAGTCGATTTTTTATTCTTGCTTGGCAGGGTCGACTACGATATCGAATCTGACGTCTTGGAGATGAAAATATGAAGTTATCAAGGTTATATAGCGATGATTCAAGGTTTAAAAATATAAAATTTAAAAATGGATTAAATATCATTTTTGGTTATGTCCAAGATAAAAATATAAATGATCCCCACAACCTTGGGAAAAGTGCACTTGTTCATCTGATAGACTTCATGCTACTTAAGGAAGTGAAAAAGGGAAACTATTTTAATAACAAGAAAAAGGTTTTTAAAGATCATACGTTTTTTCTAGAGCTTAAATTAAATAGTGGTGATTATTTAACAATTAGAAGATCTTTTGACAACATAACAAGAGTAGACATGAAAATACTTAATTATTCAACAGAATTATTAGAGGTTGACGAATGGGATTACACAAACTTAGTTCTCAATACTACAAGTGAAAATGTCATCGCGGCAACAGCCACTTTAAATGAAAAATTAAACTTTGATATATTAGGAGATTATGATTATCGGAAATTAGTAGGTTATTTTATTAGAACTCAAAACGATTATAGTGATGTTTTTCAATTAAAAAAGTTCTCAAGTTCTACAGACCAGGTTTGGAAGCCTTTTGTGTATGAACTATTAGGATTTGATAGTGATGTACTCTTAAAAAGATACAAATTAAATAATGAAATCGAAAGTTTGAAAATAAAAATAAGAAGTATGGAGGACTATTATAGTGCTTCAGATATAGATAGAATTAATGGTCAAATAGATATTCTAACTAGAGAAAAAGAAACGTTGGAACAAGATCTTGATTCATTTAATTTCTATTTAAATGAAAAACAGATTAGTAAAGAATTAATTAAAGAGATTGAAAACAAATCAATTTCTTTACAAAATAAAGCCTATAATTTAAGGTCTGACATTGAACTTATTGAAAACTCCTTAGCGACGAGAGAGTTTCTTGATTTTGACTATATAAAAGAGCTATTTGATGAGGTAGAGATATATTTTAGTGATCAATTAGAAAAATCATATGAAGAGTTAATAAATTTCAATAAGTCTCTACTTGAAGATAGAAGGGTACATCTGTCGAAGCTCCTCACTGACAAGAAAGCCGAGCTTAAGATAGTCGATGAAAAGCTTAAAGATATAGGGAAACAACGTTCAGATATCTTGAGCGTACTACAAGATGATGATGTGATTAATAAATATAAACATTTGAGGTCTAATTTAATTGAAAAAGAAAAGAGCATTCAAAATCTTGAGACACAAAAAGAAATAATACTACATACAAGAACTGATATTAAAGAATTAAATGAAAAGAAAAAATCCGTTGAAAAAATTAATGAAACTATTGACTCAAATATTGAAAGTGGAAACAGAGTATTAAATGATATCCGTTTTTTATTTAAGTCTTATTTTGAAAAAATAACAAGTAAGAATGGAATAATAGATATCTCAACCAATACCACATCTAATGTTGAGTTTAATGCTGGGATCATTACAGATAATGGAACCTTGACACATGAGGATGAAGGTTTTTCATACCGTAAAATGCTCTGTATGTGTTTTGATTTAGCTATTTTAAGCTATTATTCCAGTAAAAGTTTCTTTAGTTTTTTATATCATGATGGACCTTTTGAAGCATTGCACGAGAATCGTAAAGACTCCTATCTTGAATTTATTGAAGATTATTGTAAGGTAAATGATGTGCAATATGTTATTAGTTTAATAGATTCGGACGTCTCTAAGGATAAGTTAAATAAACAAGATATTGTATGTGAACTTCAACAAACTGACGACGGATCAGGAGCTTTATTCGGATTCAAGTACTAGGTCTTTTTTGAATCGATCTATAAATTCTCTTAAAATACAATGATTTACAAGGTAATAAGGCTGGTAACACTTATCCCTAAACTGCAACATTAAGAGCGGACGGAAAATTCAATAAGTATAAAAAAATAATCACCCATTTTAGCCAATCGCAGCTCAGGGTGATTATTTATTTGATCCCTCGAATCGAATGAACATCATAAACTTCATCAGATCCAAAATCCTATAAATAAAGGACAAAAGGAACACGATGTAGGGCTAGAATTCTGTACACAGTAATCCCATGCAA
>NZ_JBIMEV010000079.1:0-15392 GCF_051262595.1 Salipaludibacillus sp. CF4.18 | reverse complement strand
TTCCCTGAGGTCTTCTTTCATAATAACAACCAAATGAATTGGTACATTTCGGAAATAGTCATCTTTCTTATTCCCATATTTTTCTCTGTCTTCACTGGATGTCGCATCTTTTCCTGCTTCGACAAACCTGTCCTTCCCTGTACCGTGAAATAAAAGAAATCTCCACGGTTCTCTCAAGCCGTGATTCGGTGCCCACACTGCATCATTTAGAATATCCACGATTAAATCAACAGATACTGGATCTGGTTTCAAGTCTCTTATTGTTCGGCGTTCCCTGATAATTTTAGCGATACCTTCTTTTTGATATGGTTTTGGCTTTTTTATCATTCCGTCAACTCCTTTATAATTAGTTAACCTTTATCAACAAGTAAATAAAGTACGGTGCACCTAGAGCTGAAACAACAAGTCCTACTGGTATTTCTGAAGGGGCTAGCAGGTTCCGACCAATCATATCAGCAACTAGCAACAACAATGCTCCTATTAATGCTGTTGCGGGCAGCAGCACTTGATGTTTAGATCCGACAAGCCTTCTCGCTAAATGAGGGGCAACCAATCCTAGAAATGAGATACCTCCTCCAACCGCTACACATGCTCCTGCTAAACCAACAGAAGTTAGTAATAAGATTCTTCTTTCTTTTTCTACAGCTACTCCCAATCCTGTTGCCATCTCATCACCCAGATTGAGGACATTTAAAGACGATGCCTTGTACATCGTAAAAGGGATGAGTATTAGAATCCATGGTAATACTGTTAAAACAAATTTCCAATTTGCTCCCCAAATACTTCCGGAAAGCCAGACTGTCGCTTGCATGAAATCATTTGGATTCATTTTCAACTGGAAGATGATCAATCCTGCACCGAATGCTGCATTTATTCCAATTCCTACTAAAATTAATCTAGTCGGGGTCACGCCACCCTTCCAAGCAAGAGTATAGATAAGAAAAGCGGCAAAAACTCCACCAACTAAAGCGAAAATTGGCATCATAAAGATGGACAGCGTTCCAAGGGATGTCATTGACCCTTGAAAAAAGAATATAAAGATGACAACAGCAAGTCCTGCCCCGGCATTAATTCCTAAAATTCCCGGATCTGCCAAACCATTTTGTGAAACACCTTGCAGAATTGCCCCGGAAATTCCTAATCCCGCTCCTATTAATAAGGCAATCACCATACGTGGTAAGCGAAAATCAAATAGTACAAGCTTATTTTCAGCTGTGCCACTACCAAACAAGGTCTGAATAACTTCTAATGGAGCAATTTTTATGTGTCCCAAATTTAAACTTAGAAAGAACGTGGTTAAAATAAAGATAAACAATATTGCCATCACTATAAGTGGTTTCCTGTATGTATTTTTTAGAATTTCCATTAAAAGCCCTTCCCTTCTCTTCTAGCAAGATAGAGGAAAAATGGAACCCCGATCATGGCTGTGATCGCACCCACTGGTGTTTCAAAAGGAGGATTGATCATTCTCGCTCCTAAATCAGCTAAGACTAGCAACAATGCTCCCAGAACAGCTGCACATGGAATAATCCACCGATAATCAACTCCAACCAGAAATCTAGTAATATGAGGAATCACAAGACCAATAAAACCAATCGTACCAGCTACAGCAACAGCTGCACCTGTTAAAAGTAAAACGACTATTGTGCCAACTATTTTTACGTGGGCCGTTCGTTGCCCTAATCCTTTTGCCATATCGTCACCTAAACTGAGAACAGTGATCGAAGGAGCAACTAGCAGTGCAAGAATCAAACCTATAATTGCAACTGGAATCAATATCTGAATCATGACCCATCGCGTTCCAGCTACACCGCCAGCGTACCAAAACATAATATCCTGAGCGACGTTAAAATGAATCGCAATTGCTGTTGAGATCGATTGAAGTAAAGCTGTAACCGCAACACCAGCTAGCGCTAACTTAACAGGTGTTAATCCTCCTTTGGAAAAGCTACCAATCGTAAAAACAAGTCCGACGCCTAATCCCGCTCCTACAAACGACCAAATCATTAACCCTATATATGAGGTCCCTGGAAAAAAAGCAAACGCAATAGCGATCATGAATGCCGATCCCGCTGTAACACCCATGATTGAAGGGGAAGCAAGTGGATTTCTAGTCATTCCTTGCATAATTGCTCCGGAAACTGCTAAAAAAGCTCCGACTAATGCAGCAGCAATCACTCGTGGCATTCGTAATTCCTGGATAATTTGATGGGAAGTTAAATTAGGGTCAAATTCAAAGACACCCGTCCATACTGTTTTTAGATTAATATCAGCGGCCCCAAATGAAATCGAAAGGGCTCCCGATAAAACAAGGACAATCAATCCAACAAATAAAATAATTGTTGCCATAATAGGACGTGATGTTAATTTTTCACTTGGAGACTCTTGCTCATTCAATACCATATTTTTCATTCCTTTACTTCAGCCAGAATTAAAAATGGCTATACATTCATTAAATACTGATCTTTATTTTCTCAAATTAGTCAGAAATGAAAGCGTCTCTCTCTTCTTGTGAGAATGATTATCATTATACACCAAAATACTCTCTACTACATGGATTATTGTGAGAATTTATTTTGATATTTGTCCTATTGAATTGTCATTATATCTACTTTTAAAAAAACTCTTGCTATCGATAATGATAATCGTTATCATTATCTGAGTAAAGTACTTATCTATCCATTAGGAGGAATACTATCAATGAATAAACGTATACTTGGTTTTAGTATATTAGCACTTTCTTTAACACTTGTCGGGTGTGGAGAAAATAATGAAACTAGTTCCAACAGTGAGGAAACTGCTGAAGAGACTGTTGATGAAACTACGGAAAATACAGAAGCAGCTGGAACTTCCGATACTAGCACAGAAACAACATTAACCGATTCACTTGGAAATGAAGTTGTCATTCCGGCAAATCCAGAGCGAATTATCGCATCTTATTTAGAAGATTATTTGGTAGCACTTGGAGTTTCTCCAGTAGCGCAATGGTCAATTTCAGATGGTGCAGGGATTCAAGACTATTTACAGGAAGATTTACAAGACATACCTACGATTCCGTTCGACCTTCCTTTTGAAGCCGTTACTAGTTTTTCTCCAGATTTACTATTAGTCGGCTCAGCTGAAACTGTTGGTGACGGAAAATACGGTCAATATTCAAAGATTGCGCCGACTTATGTTGTTGGTACAGAAGACAGTGAAAATTGGCGCGAAGACTTGGTAGAAATAGCAAAAGTTTTAAATCTTAACGATGAAGCAGATCAAATATTGGAAGATTATGATGCAAAAGCAGAAGAATCCCAGGATATAATCAAGGATTCTATTGGAGAAGATTCTGTAGCCGCGGTCTGGCTTACTGGTGGTCAGCTCTTTATAGTTAGCGAAACGGCATCCAGTGGCGCTGTTATGTATGGAGATTTAGGTCTCGCTTCACCAGACGTTGTTAAGGAAATTTCTGAATCTGCTACCAGTGACTGGTCACCTATCTCTTTAGAAGAAGTCGCTCAGTTGGATACAGAACATCTCTTTTTAATTAGCAGTGAATTAGATGATAGCATAGAACTACTAGAAGATCCTTTGTGGCAAAATATTCCTGCCGTAAAAAATGATCAAGTTTATGAATACGAGTCAACTACAAGCTGGTTATACAATGGACCTGTTGCAAATGATCAAATTATCGATGATGTACTTGAAAGCTTAGTAGAGTAACGTCAACCTATAAGCAAGTGTCCACCTGTTCTAAGTAGAACTTGGTGGACACTTCTTCTGATAAAGGGATATAGTTCGAACAAAAGACGGGATAATTATATAAATTTCTTCGTAAAAAAGAGGTATTCTGCGAAAGCAGAATACCTCTTTTTTGTGAATCACACAATACCCATTCAACTAATTCAAGCTAGTTTGAGCAGTATACGTTTCAAGATATTTCTCGAAACCAGCTCTATCTGTAGGCTTTAAAAACAAATAACCTTGTCCAAATCTACAGTTGTATTTTTCTAACATTTCAACCTGACATTCATGCTCTATCCCTTCAGCAATCACCTCAAGATTTAAATTCAATCCTATATCCATAATTGTTTTAATCATCGATTCACTTGCCGAGTCCAAAATACCATCAATAAATGACTTGTCGATTTTAATCGTATCAATGGGAAGCTCTCTAAGAATATTCAAGGAGGAGTATCCCGTTCCAAAATCATCAATCGATGTCTTCACGCCAATCTTCCGCAATCCTTTTAACAATTCAGTAGACTCGGCTTTATTTTGCATCACACTTTCTGTGATTTCTAATTCTAAAAACTGAGGTTCAAGACCTGTATTTTGTAAAACACCTTTTACGGTTTCAAGGAAAGCGTTTTGCTGGAATTGCCGGACAGACACATTTACCGACACGCATAAAAGTGGAAATCCTGCCTCTTGCCATCTTTTGTTTTGTTTACAAGCTGTTTCTAAAACCCATTCTCCAATGGCAACAATTTGTCCCGTTTCTTCTGCTATAGAGATAAACTCAACCGGTGATACTGATCCAAGTTCAGTACTATTCCACCGTAAGAGCGCTTCCATACCAATAATTTCTCTTGATTGTAGATTAATTTTAGGTTGATACACAAGATGGAATTCGTTATTTTCCATTGCTTTTCTTAATTCACTATCAATTTTCATCTTTCGTACCATTATCTCATTCAATTTCGAATTGTAAAAACGGAATTTATTCCTTCCATTTCCCTTTGCCAAGTACATGGCGGCATCTGCATTTTTAAGTAACGATTCCCGATCTTCCCCATGCTCCGGATATAAACTTATTCCAATACTTGCTGTAACTGTCATTTCATGACCAGCAACACTAAAAGATTTTGAAAACTCTTTTAATATTTTTCTAGCTACTTTAATACAATTTTCCTCTGTAGCATCTGATAGAATGATAACAAATTCATCTCCACCTATTCTGTAAATCTCTGCATCATTACCTGTTGAACATTGTAACCGTACCGAAGCTAATTTTAACAGTTGATCGCCTATTTGATGGCCAAGCGTGTCATTTACAAGTTTAAATTGATCTAAATCAATCAATAACAAAGCAACTGTGCTGTCAATTTGTTTTGCGTTTCCCATCTGAAGTCCTAAATCGTGATGAAAACTTGTCCGATTATTCAGACCGGTTAATGAATCATGAAACGCTAAATTTCTGTATTCACTCATCAGATTCTTATTTTTCTTAATAATCGAGAGGTGCCGAATAATAATCATAAAGAAAATTATACTTATACCAATACTTAAAGCATTAAGCTCCCATTGGTAGCTTTGGGCAACTAGTACAATGAGAATTACCGCACTTATATATGGAAAAATAGGCTCTTTCTCTTTTACATAACTTTTTGTTTGTATATTATTATACGCGTGTTCCTGCTCAAAAAAGCTGGCAAACCCCATCAACATGACAGCAAATACCCATAATGGTTCGATAAAACCTCCTATCTCATAAGTCCCATGAATGGATATAAATGTATAACCTGTGTCAGCAATAAGTCTCACGGAAAATGCAATAATTATAATTTGAATCAGCTTTTTTTCAATACTATGTCGAGCAAGGTAATAGAGATACATTACAACAAACGCAATACTTAAGTTAGATATTTGAAAACCAATATTAATGATTGTCATCAAAAAGGAATTACTTTGAATAACGATGAGTGGTTCAATGAAATAATGAATACTGATTACAGAAGCAATCAACATAAAAACAGTGATATTAAATAAATACGGGTTATTTGCACCAAAGCCATTAATTATCTTCGTTTTATAAATTAATGCTGCTAAATAGAATATATACGCTAAGAGCCAGAGTAACCATGAAATATCAGGATAAGTAGTGTCCCCTATGGTAATTATGCCTAAAGTCCAGATCAAATTTCCTGAAATGTTTAGAAAGACACCAAAAATTAACAACAGCCAGAAATATCTTTGCGTCGTTCTATTCTTACGATATGCCTGATAAAGCCAGATTAAACTCAAGGTTCCTCCAATAAATGGAATAGAACTCGCTCCAAGTGCACCCATCCATTCGTTTTCTTTAAATAGATAATTCCACACGTAAAATAATGTGATGATAATGGTAATAAGCAGAGCGCCTGACTGTTTTTTAGTCATCATAATAGTTCCTCACATTCTCTCAAATGTATTAGTTAGTATGTAAACATGTATACAAAAAAGCTACTCCCTTATGGAAATAACTTCGTTCGTTATTCCTTTGGGAACCCAGCAACCATAGTGATCTCCTTAGGCCTGTAGCTTTGCGTCCTCACTTTTCAATGAGTTTGCCGGTTCAAAGAAATATATTTAAATATACACAGTTATATTTTACCATACAAACTCTTAGTAGACTAGTTATATTTAACTATTCAAAGTTTCAAATTAAACATATATTATATATCTAAAGAATTACATACTCGGCTTACTATCCAGTATTTCCGTTAATCGCATGGAACCTCTCGATGAGGAAGATAAAGTAGTGACAGCATAAAAATATCAAATAATTAGTTTCATAGAAAAAACTGCCCCATAATTCTGGAGCAGTTTTTCTGTATTCTATAGCGATTTGTTGTTTTTAAAGGTCCGCTTAGAGCGGATTCAAGCCTCTCCGTTCAAAGTAAAACAACAATCTCTAAAAACCAATGATTTTATAATTCTTGTAAGAAAAACCCGTAGTGTCTTCTTTATAATAAATCGTTAGCTTTCACGGCGAAACTGATCAATGATTTCACGATGCTGCATCACTATAACTAGGATTGGTCCGTATCAATCCTTCCGAGCTGAATTACCTCTTAAGCACTTTCACTAAAGTTCTAGTAAGATCCTTCTATTATATAGCAATGACTAATAATGGAAAGATTTAATGAGCAATCATCTCGTGCGCAATCTCGTGGCCATCCATGTCTGATGGGTAATAAGTCGGCCAGTTGGTAACTTCTTCTAGCAGTTCTTCGCGGTTGTCTCCCCAATACAGGTGATAGTGGTCCGATTTTGTAGGGGAAATAATATGATCACTGAATTGAATATACTGCGGCATATACTCAGATTCGTCCATCCGTTCAAAGATGAACCTAACGCCTCTATTTCCTGCATCGTACGTAAGAATTTCATACCCATCATACGAATACTCACTGGAATATGCCTCTCCATCTTCATGAAAGGTAACCGTGTCATCCTCGAAAACAATCCGGTCGACATTTGTTTCATAACCGACCTCATAATATTCTTTATATTCCTCCTCAGTCATATCCTCATCTTGCTCGGCTTTATGCGAGAAAACGTCATTCAGTTCACCATCCAGTAAGTAGAGGTAGACAGATTGCCAATCCCCTTCCAAATCAGAGAGGGAGCGATCTTCCACCTGCTCATCTTCAAAATACCCGTTGTAAATTTGTTCCGTTTCCTCATCATGATCGTGATCGTGATTGTTCTCATGATTGTGGTTGTTATCATCGTCATGATCGTGATTATTTTCATGATTATGGCTGTTCGAATTTGTCTCTTCCTCCGTTTCGGTAGTTTCAACTGTCTCAGAGGAGGAGCCGTTATTTTTTTCTTCGTCGGCGGATGCTTCTTCCGCAGAATTGGAAGACCCGCATCCTGCTGCTAAAAAAGCGGTGATTGTGAAAATACTTAACATTTTGATAGATGAATTCATAATAAACACTCCTTCTTTTGATTTTAAATCGAAATCATTGCGCTTTACGATTATACATAGATTCCCAGTTAGCGTCAAGCAATTATAATGAACTGTTTCTGAATCTATGAATAACAAAGCACAAATAAAAAAACGTTTGTTAAGGTATCTCTAAAATAATGATACAATTGTTTTTCGGAAGGAAAGAAGAGACTATATTCAACCTTTCCATAGCCTTTATAACTGGAACCGACCGACTTAATCAGAAACAGAATTCGATTGAACTCCTGCGTAAAGTTGGATTAAAAAATCGTCATCTGTATTAAAAATCACTAATTCGTCCCTCCACAAAAAAAGAAAAAAAGGAGAACCAAAATGGGAACTTCCTCAAGCCTTCCTCCTGTACCTTTACAAACTGAGGTAACTAGTAATCAATATATGAAACTTGCCATTCCCTTAATGATTTCTACAATGACAACGCCTTTGTTAAGTTCTGTTGATACTGCTGTGGTTGGCCAATTGACTGATCCTTCCTACATCGGTGGTGTGGCAGTTGGAAGTATAGTCTTCAATACCTTATTCTGGGTATTGGGATTTCTAAGAGTAAGTACATCAGGTTTCACTGCACAAGCGCATGGTGCAAACAATGAAAAAGAACTTTATCAAGCATTTATTCGTCCTTTTATGATCGCTGTTTTTTTTGGTTTAGCCTTTATCATTTTCCAGGAACCTATCAGGTGGCTGTCACTAACTGTCATTCACCCTACCACGGAGGTCGCAGAACAAGCTGAGCTCTATTTTAATATTCGAATCTGGTCGTCCCCTTTTACACTCGTTAACTTTGTAATTCTTGGCTGGTTGATCGGAAAAAGCTATGTAAAGAGCGCCCTGTTCATTCAAATAGGCATGAATACGATTAATATTTTGTTAGATCTCTTATTTGTCCATGTCTTCAACTGGGGCGTACAAGGAGTAGCATTTGCTAGTTTACTCGCAGAATTAAGTGCTGTTTTGAGCGGAATCATTCTACTCCTCCTTCTCAACAAAACCCTTTTAAACTGGTCTTTATTCTCGTGGTCAGATATTTCAAACACAAGTTCCTTTAAAAAAATGCTAGAAGTGAATCGGGATTTATTTATTCGCTCTGTATGCTTGCTAACGGTTTATACGATGTTTACTTCCTTAGGAGCAAGAATGGATGACACAACTTTGGCAGCCAATGCCATTTTATTTCAAATTCATTTTTTGCTTGCCTATTGCTTCGGTGGCCTATCCAATGCAAGCAGTATATTAATCGGCAGATCCATAGGAATGAAACAGCCTAAGTTATTTCATAATATATTAAAGCTCTCCGCAAAGTGGGGCATTATATTTAGTGTTGCGCTAACTCTCTCGCTTGTAGCCGGGGCAGAAGTAATTATTTCGTTTTATACGTCCATTCCTCAAGTACAACGTCTTTCGGAGATCTATTTTTTCTGGTTGTTATTATTTCCGATTTTTACATTCTGGGGCATACAGCTAAACGGCGTTTTCTCAGGTGCAACCGAAGCCGCTCCAATCAGGAATTCCCTTATTGTCTCAATGCTCGTTTTCATCACAAGTGCAGCTATCCTTGTACCTATTTTTCAGAATCACGGTTTGTGGGCATCGTTCATTTTATTCTCATTAGCACGGTCTATTAGCCTTGGAATGTATGTACCAAAACTCTCTGCTCGAGTTTTTCCTGAAAAGACGATTGAGACTAAATATTTTAAGGATACAATGGATAGATAATATGACCTAATTTAATTCTGCTTTAGTGACACTCATCGTAATATCGCAGATGCGTGTTACTATAGTCTGGTTTAGCTACAGTCAGACGCACAACTCAGACGGATTGTCGCTAATGATGGCGTTTAGGAACAGTCCGCGCTTAGACAATATTTGAATGTCACCATTTACGGCTGATAGTTACATTCGGAGAGTGACCGTTACGTCGAATGTAACTAATCAATATTTTCTATCAAAATACATTTATCTGTGGCTCTTCACTTATCTATTTATGCAGTGGTCATTAAAAAGTAAGTTATTTCGCATAACAAAAAGCCTAGAAAGTTAATTCTAGACTCTGATTCTATCCGTATATCAAATTAAAACTACTTTTTAAAGATTCCAAAGGGTTGTCCTATTGGCAGGAAAACTTTTCCGAAGTGCTTGTTTAATAAGATGGCACCGGCACCGTAAAAAGACAGCAAGGCAATGATTAACTCCGCTATTGCTGCTAACATATGCGTGACTTCGTACATCACGTTAAAGGAGCTTAACGTTAAGCCAATGAATAAGAAATCAATAAAAACAAAGATGAAGAATAATACTTTGTTTGTCTCCATTGCTCCGATTGTCATAAAAAGAGTGAAAATTAAATAGCCAAGAAAGGCAATCCCAAGTTGTTTTGGATCTGCATTTGCTGCCAGTGTTTCACCGAAAACTCCTAATTGAATCAACCAGCTAGCTCCTACACCAAACCAAAAGAGTCCAAATGCTCCGAAAGCCGTTGTTCCAAACATGTTATTATGCTTGGAATCTAGTATCGCCGCTATTAACTGAGCCATTCCACCTAAGAAAAATGCCCATGGTAGAATTAAAGAAAGCCCTTCTGTTATTCCTAATTTTTGTGATGATGCGACCAATGTTACCATTGCTAAACCGAACAATCCTAGTGCTGATGGATCTGCTGTTGTAATTCTAACCTGTGTCTCATTCTGAGTATCCATTTTTTCCTCCTAAAAAGCTCATAGCTTTATTTACAAATACAGTACGAGCTCCCGCCAAATCCCCTCTATAAAATGCTGTACTGCTGCAGTTTTATTTTAATACGCGGGGTCTGAACTGCGGTCTACCATACTCCCTTAAAAAACATACTTAAACAATGTAACGAATTACACATGGCGTGTCAATAAATAAATTACATGAAACAGATGGTATCAACTGGGGAATTTCAAGTTGAAAATAATGCTTAATATTCTTATTTTTCACAAACAAAAAAGATGCTCCAAAAGGTTAACATACCTTTTGAAACATCCAACTTAACTTCTCTTAAGCCCACCACATATCTCCGGCAGATTCCCGGATTAAAACGGTATCCAAGTTTTTCACCGCACGCGCAAATCCTTCGTCAATGGACATGATCGGGTCTTCATGTTCAATGCTGACAACCGAGTCATAGTTATACATACGAAGAGCACTCATCATATCGGACCACTCTTGCAGGCTATGACCACAACCGACACTTCGGAATGTCCATGCACGCGTCTGTACCTTGCCGTACGGTTGCATATCAACTAACCCATACATATTCACATTATCTTGATCAATATACGTGTCTTTTGCATGGAAATTATGAATGGCACCAGCCTTACCAAGGATTTTTATTGCTGCTACCGGATCAATACCTTGCCACCACATGTGACTAGGATCTAAGTTTGCACCAATAGCATCGCACGTGGCCTCTCGCAATTTTAACATCGTGTAAGGGGTGTGAACTAGAAAACCTCCATGAAGCTCAAGGCCTATTTTCACATCATGTTCCTCCGCAACCTTACCAATTTCCTTCCAATACGGGATTAGTTTATTTTCCCATTGCCATTCCAGAATATCACCGTACTCGGCTGGCCAAGGAACGACCGGCCAGTTCGGCTGTTTTGCTTCCTCGCTATCACCGGCTGTCCCCGAAAAAGCATTAACTACTGGAACGCCTAAAAGAGAAGCTAGTTTGATTGTTTTGCGTAAAACAGTATCCGACTCCTCTGCAAATGCTCGATCCGGTGTAATCGGATTGCCATGGCAACTGAACGAACTAATTGTCAAACCGCGAGAAGTGACTGCATGTAAATAGTCTTGGCGTTTTTGCTCATCCTCTAAAAGGTCATCTAGCGGACAATGATCGTTACCGGGGTAACCTCCTGTACCAATTTCAACTGCATCAAGACCGGCAGCTTTGACATGATCAAGCATCTCTTCAAATGACTTATCACCAAATAATACCGTAAATACTCCTAATTTCATCTGACTACACTCCTTTATTTAAAGTAATAATTTGTTTCGTGTCTTGTGACTCTAATGCCCCTAAAATAACTTGCAGTGATTTCATGCCTTCTTCTCCACTAACAAGTGGCTCTTTATTATCCAGAATAGCTTCAACAAAATGATCAATGACGTGTGAGTTTGTTTGCCCAGCTTCATCATTCGATTGAATTTGATCCAACTCATGTTTGATGACATTTCCATTTTGATACTCTTCAATGAGAGAATACTTCGGATCTGCTTCTAAACGGAGAATCCCTTTTTCACCATAAATGATGGTTGAGTTATCACTATTAGGTGCATACGCCCAGCTTGCTGAGAGGGTACCGATGATACCGCTTTCCGTTCGTAAAATACAAACCGCATTATCGTCTACTTCCGTATTTTGTTTTGCATTCGTTTCAATAAATGATCCGACTTCTGAAAATTCACCTAGTAAATAGCGCATTAAATCGGCTTTATGTACACCTAAGTCGCCCATTGCACCGATAAACGCCTGATCTTTATTAAAGAACCAACTCTCCGCCCCATCAATACTCCATCCCTCTGGACCACCATGACCGAAAGTTGTTTTAAAACTGTAAATTCTCCCTAGCTTGCCGCTATCAATAATTTCCTTCGCAGTTTGGTGAGAGGAAACAAATCGTTGATTATGCGCAATCATTAGTTTTTTGCTGTTAGCTTTCGCAGCTGTGATCATTGCTTCGGCTTCTTCTGTCGAGGTAGCCATTGGCTTTTCACACAACACATGTTTACCGGATTTTAATGCATCAATAGAAACAGGAGCATGTAAATAGTTGGGCAAACAAACACTGATTGCATCAATATTAGCTAGTTTAATAACCTCTTTATAATCAGTATAAGCCTTTGCCCCATAAAATGCCGCCATTTTTTCCGCTCGTTCTTCAACAATATCGCACACAGCGTGAATTTCCACTTGCTCGTTTGCCTCGTATTCTATTAGATGACGTAATCTTGCAATACTTCCACAGCCAATTACTGCTACTCTTAACATTTTCATTCCTCCATTTTTATGTTCTATGTTATTTCTTTGATAAATACGGGAGTTTTGTTTTCAAGTAATTCATGCTGATTTCCAGACTTTCAAAAGGTGTTAATCGGCTGACATCCTGCTCAACCACCCACCACTGAACACCAGCTTCTTCGCCCAGCCTGAGTACTGACTCAATGTCGACACCGCCTGTTCCAAGCTCCGCAAAAAATTGTTCTTCGTCTGTAGTCATATCTTTAAGGTGGATGACCGGAGTTCTCTGCTGGTAGCGTTTCACCCACTCAACAGGGTCTTCTCCAGCTTTTTTCAGCCAGTAAATATCAAGCTCTGTTTGAACATATTCTGCATTTGTATCATCAAAAATAGCCTCTAATGCCATTCTTCCATCTTTAAGACGTTCCAGTTCAAACTCGTGATTATGGTAACAAAGAGTTAATCCCTCTCGTCGGCAAGCTGCTCCTGCTTTTTCTAATATCGGTAGGAGAGCTTGATAATCTTCGTCAGTTCGTTCATCTGGCATTAAAAATGGGCACACAACATACTTGCTTCCTAAGACTTTTTGATCTTCAATGACTTGTTTCAAGTTATTTTTTATTTGATCAAGTGGGATATGACTAGCTGCTGCGCGAAGGTCTAACTCATCTAATAATGCTCTTACTTCTACTGGAGAAAGTCCCCCATAACCAGCAAATTCCACACCATCAAAACCAAGGTCTGCAATTTTTCTTAACGTACCGGCAAAATCTCGCTCACTTTCTTCTCGTAAGGTAAACATCTGTACAGCTACAGGAATAGTTTTCATCTTTTGTACCTCCATGCTTATTGTGTTTTAGTTTGCTGCGAAACCGTTCTCATTTCAAAAACTATAAAACTCTGTGCAATAGAAGCGAGTACCATTCACCCCGTTCATCCTTGAAGCAGTATTCATCACTTATTTGATTTCATCATAACTGATTGATTCCTTTATTAAAATAAATGATATAATTAATACATATACTATCTTGCTATTTTTTACTAAAAGGAGTTTACAATGATACATCTTGGTCTATGTAGTTATTCCTATCACTCGAAGCAATTTCACACGATTCATAAAACTGGTTTTGAAAGCTATCTGTTTCGATTTCAAACAGAAGGCCAGTGTCAAATAGTCATTAAGGAAAGGACTTTCCATATTGAAAAAGGGGACCTCATGCTGCTCAAACCTGGAGAGCATTATGAGCTAAGAATTGAAGAAGGACAAAATAGTGGAGACTATCATTTATTTTGTCATGGGAGTTGGGTGGATGAGTGGTGGTCCCGTTCTGAAAAGGCTAGTATTTCCCGAACAGAATTAGACGAAAAAATGTTATCTTTATGGCGGCATATTATTATTGAGGAACGTCGTCCGTTGTCTGAATCAAATGAGGAATTAAAGAATTATTTACTGAAGGCACTTTGTTTATCGATCGAGCGTGCTGTAAATGAAACTGCTTCCTCCTTCAGTCGTCCATACGTTGTCACTCGTATGATGCGTTATATTGAGGAGCACGCACTGACTCCGTTTAAAATTGAAGACGCTGCTTCACACGTTGGGCTAAGTGTTTCACGGGCTGTCCATCTTTTTAAAGACAATGTTGGAAAAACGATGATTGAATACGCCCAGGACATTAGATTATCTTCTGCCATTGACCAGATGAAATATACCTTCATGACACTGGATCAAATTGCTGAAAACTGTGGTTTTGGCAGCTATCCATATTTTCATAAAGTGTTTAAAAAAAGACACGGCATTCCCCCCGGTTCATACAGGCGCCAAGGTTAGGGACGGTTCTCTGCTTCATTTCGTAGTGAAATGAAGCAGAGAACCGTCCCCCTGAACCTAGTTTTTTAGTTTAATTACAAGTTTTGTAAACCAATATGCAATAAATACGATGACAATATCTATGAAGAAAACATGGAGTTGATTTGTTCCTTTTCTAAATTCAACTAATCCCATCCACTCTTCAACCGTGGCAAACCCAAAAGCAAACACGACACTCAGTAAAGCGGCATACAAATAATAGTTTTTATTGTTATTTGTACAATATTGATATAAAAGCATGAAACCCACTGGAAGTGTGGAGGCAATGATATTTGATACGAATGGAAAGAATGGAGATAGAAAATATTTATGAACAAACAATCCGTGTCTTTCTAATGGAATACTAATATATGCCCATAGCATATGTACGGTGTACCCGTAAAATAAGATCTCAAATATTCGCTTCCTGTCAATTGTAAAGTAAAGCAATATTAACGGCGCCAGCAATAAGCTTAAAATTAGCCAAAACTGCCATGTTCCTAAGTGGGAGTATTCGTTCCAGTAAGGATAAATTAACGAATTAAACTCATCTGATTTTTCATAAATATCGTTCCAATACTCTTTAAAATTCATTCGCTTACCTCCTTTATCATCCTATATACTTTCCTTTTTTGGCTAAAATCATCCAATTTTTGAACTTTCCTTCCCGGACAATGTTTATTTGGTATTTGTAAAATAGAGAAAAACGCATAGTGTCTTTTACAGCGTTAGCTTTCGCCACCCCGAGTAGCACCTATGCATTGCGCGTAGGTGCTACTCGGGGTGGGTTTCCCTGGTTGATACGTATGTCATCTTATCTGTTAAAAGCTTTAAAT
>NZ_JBIMEV010000078.1:0-15972 GCF_051262595.1 Salipaludibacillus sp. CF4.18 | reverse complement strand
AAAATATCCCACTTTGCTTGGCTTTTTGTTTAGTTTTCAAAGGTCATTTACCTATCCACCAAAGTGAATAAATATTTTCTATTGTTCTAGTAAACTAGAACGTTGTAAAAACATCGTTTTAAGGCGACTAGAACATCATATCATTTTTTAGTGTATGATGTCAATATCTTTTTTAAAACTTCGTCAGTAACAATAAGGAAATGTTTTGCCCGTTTCGTTAGCGACAAGTAATAATATACCACGGGCGAAAAACGAAGTCAACCATTTTACAAAAATAGTTTTAAGCCTCCAACTATCGATCTCGGATTTCTTAATTTACTACCATCATATCTAAAAAGATTAACGCTACAATACCTGGGACACCTAAGAAACCAGATACAGACGCTGTAAATAAGTTAATCGGCAAATGATATTCAAATATTCCTCCAAAAGTATTTAAGAAAAATAAAAATAAAGCTCCAATTAATAGGCGAACCGCTCCAGTTCCAATCCATTTAAACGACTTAAAAGGGGCTCCCAGAATTAATAAAAGGATAATCATCGATGCTAATAGAGTTAAAATAACTATTGGTTCCATATTTGAACACTCCTTTAGTTTTTGATACAGACCATTCTTTTTAAGACGGATTGTATATCCGACCGTGTAAAAAATGATCCGGCTCGTTCTAAAAGATATGTCCAAGCTCAAAAATTATAACCGAATTAAATATAAACTAGCAATCTGCTTCTATAGTAATACTACAACGAAGTATATCCGCTTCACATTTTATTCGTAACACTTTAATAAACCGAGGTTTTCCTAACCCTTGCTTCTCTTAATAAGAAGAAATATTTAGCTCTTTCCAATTGTGCACGACTTTCAACATAGCCGAAGTCTTCGACCGAGTGCTCCAAAAGGGATTCATGTTCATTTACTTTATCTTTAACAGACCTGAGAACGGATATAAGTTCATCATCCTTAAGACGACGAAGCTTTCGTTTTTTGCTACCCATGAGTTTTGCCACCCTTCCGAATTCTCTGCTCTATGCTTTTTCTATAACTCTCTTCTGCCTTCTATTGCCTTAGATAAAGTAACTTCATCTGCGTACTCTAGATCTCCGCCAACTGGAAGTCCGTGAGCGATCCTCGTTACTTTAATCCCGGTTGGTTTCACAAGACGTGACATATACATAGCTGTTGCTTCCCCCTCAATATTTGGGTTTGTTGCAATAATCATTTCTTGAACAGTGTCATCCTGAAGCCGTTTTAATAGATCTGCAATATAAATATCTTCAGGACCTATCCCATCGACCGGGGAAATGGCGCCATGTAATACGTGGTATAACCCAGTGTATTCTTTCATTTTCTCCATTGCAATTACGTCTCTTGATTCCTGAACCACGCAAATCACTGTTTGATCCCTTGACTTGTCTTCACACACTCGACACGGATCCGTATCTGTAATATGGTGACAAATTGTACAATACGTCAATTCTCTTTTTGCACTCACTAATGCTTTGGCAAAATCTAAAACATCTTCTTCCCGCATATCTAAAACAAAAAAGGCCAATCTTGCTGCTGTCTTAGGTCCGATACCAGGGAGCCGCATAAAACCTTCAATTAGTTTGGAAATAGGTAATGGATACTGCATAACCTTTAATTCCTCCTTCTTCTTATATAACAATACCTTCTAACAACGACCTGGAAACATCTTTAGAAAATTCTTTAACCATAGAAAAAGACTTGGCTTGTCACCAAGTCTAAAGGGATTACTGAAATTTACATCATTCCTGGAAGGTTCATACCTTTTGTGAATTTGCCCATTTTTTCGTTAACCATTTCATCCACTTTTACCAATGCTTCATTTGTAGCTGCGAGAACGAGGTCTTCAAGCATTTCTACATCTTCGGGATCTACCGCTTCTTCATTGATTTGAATATCAAGAATTCTTTTTTCTCCGCTGATAATAACTTTAACCATACCGCCACCTGCAGTTGCTTCCATTGTTTCATCTTTCAATTGCTCTTGTGCTTTAGCCATGTCTTTTTGCATTTTCTGCATTTGCTTCATCATATTTCCCATATTTTTCATTATAAAATTCCTCCTAATTATAATTATTTGCTTTAATCTTTAATTTCCAGTAAATCTCGGCCGACTAATTTTACAGCTTCATCGATTAACTCGTTTCTTTCCTCCTGCGGCGCAGAACCATCTTCGTTTTCCGAAGAATCCTCGGAGTTTCCTGCTAGTTTTTGTTCCTTCACATACTCTTCTTTTATGTCTTCCCAATGAGCCACGAGAACGGTTAACATTGTCAGTGATCGACTCATGACTTGGGTCGATGCCTCTTCTACAATATCACGAAACTTGTCATCCACCATGGTCCGGTGCATCTCATTTCGAAATGCCAGGACAAATTTTTCATTAGAGCACGCAACTGGTTTACAATCGTTCAGCCATGCAGATGCAGGAACACTCTTCTGCTTTACTTGCTCGATCACTTGTGCCCATGCTCCATTCAGTGACTGGAGATCTTGTTTCGATGCCGTATGCAGCATTTCCTTTATCTTTCCTGCATGTACACGATTTTTACCACTTGCAGCAGCTGCTGCAGGTCGAGACTTTGTAATGCTCGGCTCCGCTGGCCGATTTCCTTGCGCACTAGCTTGAGTTCCTTGATTCTCTAAGTTCTTTATCGAAGTTTCTAGATCTGCAACTTTCTTTTGTAATGTTTGGATCGTTTCGTTTTGATCCAACTGCACATTGGAGTCAGCTCCTTGTGATGTTTTGTTTAATTGTTGCGCTGCTTGAACAACAAACATCTCTAAAAACACCTGAGGGTGACTCGCCCATTTCATTTCTTGCTGAAAGTGGTTAAGACGTTCCATCATTGCAAAAATCCATACCTCATCCAGCTCTTCAACCATCTTCTGAAATGCTTCATCTCCAGTGATACGATCTTTTGATTCATCTAGATCAGGTGCAGCCTTCACCATCAGAATGTCCCGGAATAAGAAAATCAAATCATCGATAAAACGAATTGGATCTTTTCCTTCCTTCATTAAAAGGTCAATCGCTTTGAGTCCGTCTCCTACTTCACCTAGCTTAACCGCTTCTACGACTTGGTGCAGCAGTTGATGCGATACAGCACCAATGATGGATAGTACATCATCAACTTTTACAGATTCATCGGAATAGGAGATCGCCTGGTCTAATAAACTTAAGGCATCCCTCATACCGCCATCAGAGGCCCTCGCTATTAATGGTAATGCATCTTCGTCAACGTTTATATCTGTATTATCAACTATCTCCTGCATGCGACCAATCATCGAGTGTGCGGAGATTCGTTTGAAATCAAATCGTTGGCAACGTGAAATAATTGTTAACGGAATTTTATGTGGTTCTGTGGTTGCTAAAATAAAAATCACATGTCTTGGTGGTTCTTCAAGTGTTTTTAATAAAGCATTAAATGCTCCAGTCGACAGCATATGCACTTCATCAATGATATAGACCTTGAATCTAGCCGCACTCGGAGAGAACTTCACTTTGTCACGAATATCGCGGATTTCGTCTACGCCATTATTACTTGCCGCATCTATTTCCATCACATCGACGATCGTTCCATCCTGTATTCCTTTACACGTTGTACATTCATTACATGGTTCATCCGCTGGAGCTTGTTCACAATTAATAGCTTTCGCCACAATTTTCGCAACACTTGTTTTCCCCGTCCCACGAGGCCCAGTGAATAGATAGGCGTGAGAGAGTTTTTCCTGGAGTAATGCATTTTTCAATGTTTTCGAAATATGTTCCTGACCCACGACATCCTCTAATCGATTCGGACGCCATACTCTATATAAAGCTTGATAACTCATCTCTCTACACCATCCTCTGGGTCAAACTCTTTAATCAGACCGTTTCATTTTCATATTACTTCACAATTATCCCAAGTGTTAACTAGAAGCGATAGCGAAGCTAAAAGTATAAGCCTCTTATTCCTTCTAAATTTATATATTCCAGTCATTTATTCAGTTCATACCTATTATACCGATTCATCGACCTAAATTCAAAATGAATCTCTCTTTTACTTCATTCTTTCTCAGTAAATAAAATCAGTTTCAATATCATGTGTACTTTAGCGCCTTTTATTAAATACAGTGTGAGCTTTCGCCACCCCGAGTACACCTCTGCATTGCCTATAGGTACTGCTTCAAAAGAGGACGGACTTCCCTACGATGCGTAAAGGAGCTATCAACTTATATCTTCTAACCTAACAAAAAAAACCATCCTCTATTTGGATAGTTTTTTAAAACATTTATATAAAATTAAATGTCGTGCACCTTTCTTCGATCATAGTTCCCCAAGCGTTACCTAAGCAGTTTGCTCGATTCAGGCAACTCCGCGGCACACGGAATGACCCGCTTACTGCTGCTTCCTTCCGGATCTGACAGGATTCACGAAATTCCGTTGCGCGGAACCCAAATGTCAACACCACTTACTTAGGGCAGACCAGAGAGAACTATAACCTCAGAAAGGGATTCGGCCTCGCTATAGCGGATTGCGAGTACAGGGCACCGCTACCTCCCCGCTTAGCACGACAAAGTTGATAACAATGTTAGGCGTCTGTTTTAGCGACGCAAATATTAGTATAGATGTTTTCTTACATAAATGCAATAGTAGGAACACAATCTATCATGTGATAAACACTTTAATTGTATTCTCTCTGTTTCTTTATATAGCTAGATTCTATATCTAAAGGTAAGAAGAAGCAACCCTAAACCCTTGATAGGACTGGAAAAGGATAGTGGCCTCTTAATCTCATCTAATTCTTCTGTTAATATTCCCTTTACAAAAAAAGGATTTTATTCCGTCATTTTACTACCTCGGAGGACTACTCTTCTTCCTTTTTTGCTTGTTCCTCTTGCTCTTCTTTTTCCTTTAGTTTAGCTACGAGTATATGAGGTGGTGTATGCATCACATGCTCTAATGGCATGCCTAATTTCTTTGACATCATTTGTGCCGTCTCTAACGAAATTTGATTCGGTCTCATGTTGACACCTCCAATCTGTATAAAATGGACAACTTTAAACATGCTTATTTTTTTGTTCCTTTTTCTTTACTCTAATCTCGCGGAAGAAGTCTTTGAGAAGAACTGCGGTTTCTTCTTCTAACACACCACTTGTTATCGCAACTTGGTGGTTAAACCTAGGTTCGTCTAAAAGGTTCATTAATGTTCCACAACACCCGGCTTTTGGATCTGCCGCGCCATATACTACTCTCGTTATTCTTGATTGAACGATAGCGCCTGCACACATAGGGCATGGCTCTAATGTAACATACAAAGTACAACCTTCTAAACGCCAGCTTCCTTTTGCAAGGCAACCGCGTTGTATCGCAATCATTTCTGCATGTCCCGTAGATAGTTGATCTTTTTCTCTACTATTCTTTCCCCTTGAAATGATCGTACTATCTTGTACTAAAACAGCACCAATCGGAACCTCGCCATTTTGCCTAGCCTTCTCAGCTTCTAAAATGGCTTCCTTCATAAATGTCTCATCCTCTTCAATCCACCTAGGTGTTGCACCCATTTAAACCACCCTTTTAGCACTTATCACTTAAATAGTTACCTTTTCTTCAATGATATGTTAGTTAGCACGGTGTACAGTATATTTCAAAAGCGATACTATTAGTTATTAATTTTTTCTTTTCCACCCATATAAGGTCTAAGGACTTCAGGGATGATGACTGAACCGTCTTCTTGTTGATAGTTTTCTAAAATTGCAGCCACCGTTCTTCCAATTGCAAGACCTGATCCATTTAACGTATGAAGAAACTCGGCTTTTCCTTTCTTTTCCCTTTTAAAACGAATGTTTGCTCTTCGTGCCTGAAAAGATTCAAAATTACTGCAAGATGAAATTTCACGATAAGCATCGTTACTTGGAATCCACACTTCAATATCATACTTTTTGGCAGCCGTGAATCCTAGGTCACCTGTACACATATTCAAGACACGGTATGGCAAGTTCAGCAATTGTAATACCTTCTCTGCATGGCTAGCGATTTTCTCTAAATGATCATAAGAATCTTCTGGTTTCACGAAGTGTACAAGCTCTACTTTATTAAACTGATGCTGACGAATTAATCCTCTAGTATCTCTTCCTGCAGAGCCAGCCTCAGATCGGAAACAGGCACTGTAAGCCACGTATTGCATAGGCAGCTCCTCAATACTTACAATTTCATCTCGATGCATATTCGTTACTGGAACTTCTGCAGTGGGAATAAGGAAATAGTCTTCTTCCCTAATTTTAAAAGCATCTTCCTCAAACTTCGGTAATTGGCCTGTTCCTGTCATACTTTCACGGTTCACCATATAAGGTGGCATGATTTCAGTATATCCATGTTCGTCTTCATGCAAATCCATCATGAAATTGATTAACGCTCTTTCCAATCGAGCACCCATTCCTTTATATATAACAAAACGACTTCCCGTTACTTTGGCAGCTCGTTCAAAATCCAACATACCTAAATCTCTACCTAGGTCCCAATGAGCCTGAGCTTCAAATTCAAATTTAGGAATCTCCCCCCATTTTCTTACTTCTTTGTTTTCTTCCTCATCAGCACCTATAGGAGCACTCTCATGTGGCAAATTAGGAATAGTTAATAATAAATAATGCAACTCCTCATCAACTAGACGAAGTTCCTCGTCAAGCTGCTTCACTCTTGCAGAAACCTTTTGCATTTGTTCGATTATTTCACTTGCATCTTTCTTTTCTCGTTTCATTTGAGATATTTCCTGGGAAACTTTATTCCTTTGGCTCTTCAGTTCTTCTACTTCTTGAATAACATCTCTTCGCTTTTGGTCCAAATCACCAAATCGATCTAATGCTGAGATATCTTCATTTCTATGAGAAAGTTTTCGTTTTACCTCCGCAAAATCATTCCTTAAAAGCTTTGCATCTAACATATTAATACGCCTCCTTCATTTTGGTAAACCTTATTTTAGAATATAAGACAAACGCATAGCGTCTTTTATTAAATACAGCTTGAGCTTTCACCACTCTTGATATGACAATACAAAAAAACTCCCGTCCCTGAATATAATATTCAGGGACGGGAGTTACCCGCGTTGCCACCCTGGTTGAGAGAAACAGATCCTGTTTCCGCACCACCTTGGTCTCGATATCGGTGAGAACCGAATTAACCTACATATAAGTTCAGCTAATTTGCTCCAGGATGGATTCACGGATCATTACCACCGGTTTTCAGCAACCACCGGCTCTCTGAAGGCAATGTCTTCCATTACTATTTCCTATCTTTGCTCAGTATAATTATTATTCTTATCATAACCGAAGTTTTTAGTAATTATCAAGCATGGACACGAGATTCTCTAACCATTTTAACAAAATATTGATGCATACGATAATCATCCGTTAATTCTGGATGAAACGAGCAAGCTAGAAATGGTCCTGATTGCGCAGCTACAATGTCACCACTATGCCTGGCCAAGACTTGAACATCTTCGCCCACAGTTTTGATAATCGGTGCGCGAATAAATACTCCTTGAACATCATCACCAATGGAATCCATTTTCAGAAGTGCCTCAAAACTTTCCCGTTGGCGGCCAAAAGCATTCCGTTCGACAACCATATCCATTACAGATAAATGCGGCTCCATTTGGCCAACTATTTCATTAGCCATAAGAATGGCACCGGCACACGTACCAAAGATCGGCTTTTTTTGCTTGGCAAAATCTTTTAACGGCTCATAAAATCCATAAAGATTGATAAGTCTGCGCATCGTTGTACTTTCTCCACCAGGGAAAACTAAGCCTTCGATTTCTTTTAATTGTTCCACTTTTTTTATAATAATAATATTTACGTCAGGTGCCTCTAGTGCCTTGACGTGCTCTCTCACTGCGCCTTGAAGCGCTAATACACCTATGTTAATCATGATGTTTTCACACCTCTTCTTTCATAAAACGCTGTTAAGCGTCAGTCAGTTTACCAACCTCGTTCTTGCATACGGTCCTTAGCTTCGATCGATGAAATTTCGATTCCTTTCATCGCTGGACCAAGATTTTTCGAAAGCTTAGCAATCAACGCATAATCTTGATAATGAGTGGTAGCTTCTACTATCGCCTTTGCAAACTTTGCAGGATTTTCTGACTTGAAAATACCTGATCCAACAAAGACACCATCGGATCCTAGCTGCATCATTAACGCTGCATCGGCAGGAGTCGCAATTCCACCTGCTGCAAAGTTTACAACTGGTAAACGACCGCTTCGTTTAATTTCTAAGAGTACCTCATAAGGAGCCCCTAAGTTTTTCGCTTCAGTCATAAGTTCATCTTCAGACATTCCTACTACTTTTCTTACTTGCGCTTGCATTAAACGTTGATGACGAACTGCTTCAACGATGTTCCCTGTACCCGGTTCACCTTTCGTACGAAGCATGGACGCTCCTTCTGCGATTCGGCGAGTAGCCTCTCCTAAGTCACGGGCACCACATACAAAAGGTACAGTGTAGTCACGTTTATTCAAGTGGTACACTTCATCTGCCGGTGTTAAAACTTCACTTTCGTCGATATAGTCCACACCTAACGCCTCTAAAATGCGTGCTTCAACAATATGTCCAATACGTGCTTTCGCCATAACTGGAATGGAAACAGCATTTTGAATTGCTTCGGTAATTGATGGGTCAGCCATACGAGCCACGCCACCCGCTGCACGAATATCAGAAGGAACGCGTTCAAGAGCCATAACAGCTACTGCCCCTGCTTCCTCAGCTATTTTAGCTTGTTCTGCGTTCACCACATCCATGATGACGCCGCCTTTTTGCATTTCTGCCATTCCACGTTTAACGCGATCAGTACCTACTTGCTTTTCCATGATGATCCCCCTTATAAAATACACAATTATTTTTCATAATTGCTTATAGTTTGTTTATCAAAACATTCATTCATACCATTATAACGAAAAAACCGAGTATGTGGATAGTAATACCTCAAAAAACTAGAAAATAATTCTAGTCACGACATTCTATCGAATAAAAAAAGTCATTAACTAGAAATTACAGCGTCCTATAACCACCCTTTAACGGTATCAATAACGGATGTCCAAAGGCCGGAGAAAAAATCGCCGATACCTTTGAACATTAATGTAAACCATCCAGAACGTTCCACTTCTTCTGTTGCAACGATATCTACTGTTCTTGCCTCAAGTTCTTCACCAAATAAGTATTCTTCTTCTTGCTCTCCGTTATAATTAATCACAAGTTGTCCAACTACTTGCCCTTCTTCAATTGGTGCTTCGAGCTCTCCATCCTCGTTTAACTGTTCCTCATCCAACTCTACTGTGTATGAGTAGGCTTCTTCATCATCTTTATGGGTGAGAAGAGAAACAGCTTCAGTGGAAACAATCTCTACTTGATCTTTTTGACCTTTTGTCACAGGCAGTGATTCATACCCGTCCAATGTCATATTTTCGGGAAAAACTTCTTGGATGGAAAAATTATCGAATCCCCACTCCATGAGTCGTTCCGTTTCGTTAAAACGGTGGCTTTCTGAATCAGCTTTCATCACGACAGAAATAAGACTCTGACCTTCTTTTTCAGCAGTTCCAGTAAACGTGTAACCAGCTGATTCTGTAAATCCTGTTTTTAAACCACCGACGTATTCATAGTCTAGATCTGAATACTGTGTGCCTTCAAGCATCCAATTCCAGTTTTGCATGACTATTTCATCAGCTGTACCTTCCCGAAACGTCTTTTCTGCAATCCCGGCTGTTTCTAATACTTCCGGATAATCATTCACTAAATGATAACCCAGCGTCGCTGCAGCTTTTGCTGACATATAGTTATCTTCTGTTTCGTCAGTTCCTTCTGGATGATTGCCTTCTAATAAGCGGTTAGGCAGTCCAGTCGAGTTAACGAATTGGAAATCCCCTAGTTCGGCCTCGAAAATCTCTGCTAGATTATCCATGCCATATTCTTCGCCTGCATCACGTAGAAGCGTTCCTAATCCTAACTCTTCTCCTTTAGCATTCATCATTTTCACAAATTCACCTTCTGAACCAGCAATTAATTCCGCTAAAGCCATGGCAGAAGCATTGGCTGAATATATCGCAACTGATTCGTACAGGTCCAGTACGGAGTATTCTTCATCTACATTTAAAGGTACATTTGAAAGACTTCTGTCATGGGATAATTCTGCTAAATAATCATTAATAGGAACTGTATCTTCCCAACTGATATCTCCATTATTAATTGCTTCTAAAATCAAATATTCACTCATCATTTTTGTCATACTAGCTGGAGGCATCGGGTTATCCACATTTTGCTGATGTAGTATTCTTCCTGTTTCTCCATCAACAAGAATAACCGTGTCTACTGAAGCCTCAAAAGAAGCTTCGCCAGTCCCCGCGAAACTGAATACACTAGCGATTGAAAACATAAAAATTAAACTCCACATACTGATCTTTCTTACCATCCCATACATCCTCTCTTCTCTCCCTCTTATCTATAAAACACATTGTATCGTGATGTTTTTCTCTATCCTGAAATCAACGACCAAACGTCATTTTACCATAACTAAATAAAAAAAAATAGATAGGAGAGACCCCTATCTATCGGATTATTTTTATGAATAATTTGGTGATTCCTTCGTTATTTGTACATCATGAGGATGACTTTCACGAAGACCCGCGCCTGTTATCCGTATAAACTCCGTATCCTCTCGCAGGGAATCGATTGTTGCTGTGCCACAATAACCCATTCCTGCTCGTATTCCACCAACAAGCTGATGCATCGTATCCTGTAAAGGTCCCTTATAAGGAATTCGTCCTTCTATTCCTTCAGGTACTAATTTTTGTTCATTTTCTTGGAAATAACGATCTTTACTTCCTTTTTCCATCGCACCTAATGAACCCATACCACGGTATACTTTAAACTGACGACCTTGAAATATTTCTCTTTCACCAGGACTTTCCGTAACACCAGCAAGTATACTTCCAAGCATTACCGCGTGTGCTCCAGCACCAATTGCTTTTGCAATTTCTCCTGAGTATTTAATACCCCCATCAGCAATAATTGGGATGCCGTGCTTCCTTGCTTCCGTGGCACAGTCGTAAATTGCCGTAATTTGCGGAACACCAATACCAGCAACGATTCGTGTCGTACAGATTGATCCAGGACCAATACCTACTTTGACGATGTTTGCACCTGCTTCAATAAGGTCTCGGGTTGCTTCCGCCGTCGCAACGTTACCGGCCATGATATTCAAGTTTGGATATTTCGCTCTGACTTCCCGAACTTTTTCAATAACTCCTCTTGAATGACCATGAGCTGTATCAATGACAAGCAGATCTAATTCAGATTCTACTAATGCTTTTATACGTGCATCTGCATCAGCTCCAACTCCAACTGCTGCACCGACTAGAAGTCTTCCTGCAGAATCCTTCGAGGAATTTGGAAATTCAATGGCCTTTTCTATATCTTTAATCGTAATCAAACCTTTAAGCTGTCCATTATCATCCACTAATGGTAACTTTTCAATTCTGTGCTTTTGAAGTACTTTTTGCGCTTCTTTCAAGGTTGTCCCTACTGGCGCAGTGACTAAACCTTCACTTGTCATCACTTCTTTTATAGGAATGGAGTAATCCTCGATAAAACGAAGGTCTCGGTTCGTTATAATTCCGACAAGTTTTTTATTTTCATCTGCGATAGGTACACCGGAGATACGATACTTCCCCATCAAATGCTCCGCATCAAAAACTTGGTGATCCTCTGTTAAATGAAAAGGATTTGTGATAACGCCACTTTCAGACCTTTTAACGCGGTCAATTTGCTCTGCTTGCTCTTCTATGGTCATGTTTTTATGAATAACACCAAGACCACCTTCTCTTGCCATAGCAATTGCCATGCTCGCTTCTGTCACCGTATCCATTCCTGCACTCATAATCGGTACATTTAAAGTAATTGAATCAGATAACTTTGTTTTTACAGAAACATCTCTCGGTAGTACATTTGACTGAGCTGGAGTTAGAAGTACATCATCAAATGTTAACCCTTCCTTGGCAAATTTATTTTCCCACATCGTATCCATTCCCCTTTCACCTTATCGCAAAATATTATTAGTAGATTAACAATAGGATAAACTACTGTCAAGACAAGTATCATTGTTTAACTATTCAAACAACTCAACCCTTTGAAAGGAGTATGTTTTAATGACAAGTCCTTCCTTTAAAAAAGTGTTCCAATCTTCTTCCTTCACACAACATTATCTACAGGATAACTATGAACGACTTGGTATCGTCAAGTCAAAAGAGACTGCTTATGAAAATTGCTATTCCGTGATCTATTATATCAAAATGGGGAATCATTTCTTTGACGATGGTAGTAAGTCTTCTCTTGCCATACAACCAGTACTCTTATTTTATGGATTATGTCACTGGTTGAAAGCGGCTGTTCTTACTGTAGATCCTACTTATCCAGCAAATTCTCAGGTACTTTCTCATGGCTTGTCTACCCGTAAAAGAAAAAAGAAAGGATATTATTTTCTTCAAGACGAAGTTCGCATTCAAAAAGAAGGACTTTTTCCGTTTCTCTCTGAAAAATTGTTTCATGTGAAACAATTTTCTGGCGAAAAACTCTCTATGCGACAATTAATGTATGGAATTTCTGAACTTGAAGATCTTTTAGAACAACTTTTCCCTAAAAAAATTCACCCTCCTACTCAGCACAATGTACTTAATAAGAATGAAATCTTAAAAACGCTTAGTGCTACTAGTAACAACGAACTGCCGCAAATATTAACTTATTATGCTTTATTGTATCAGTTAAGTATGATTTGTCGATACGAAACCGAGTGGTGGGGAGAACTTTTATATTCTTTTTCTTCAAATGACCTACCTTTAATCGAACAGTTTTTGTCTATCAGCACAGATAAATGTCCCATTCTGCTTGAAAACTTCTTTTTTCCAAAAGAAATATAGATAAATCAATTCTATACTTCATCGGTTGAAAAGAAAGAAAATTCTATTCAGCTTCGTTGGACTGCATCCACGTTGAAAAGTTAATTTTTTAAGAGACCCTAATACAATACAATTCATCTAAAAGGGCATTTCGAGACCTCCGTTGAATAATCTCATTGTAATGTTTGAAGGGGTTCTAATTGATTAAAATGTAGGATATAAAAAATGCGAATCTATTTACATTTAAATCCAGCGTGCTTTCACCGCCCTGAGTAGCACCTTTGTATTGCGTTTAGGTGCTACTCGAAAAGAGCGTGGGTTTACCTTGCTTTGATACGTGCGGCGTAAAGAGAGATATCATCTGTTAATAAACAATGATTTTAACATAATTTTAGTATAGAACTCTCTAATTTTTAAAAATAAAAATGAGGGATTTCCTTCCATCCGTTTTAGCATTCCAATTAAGTTCATATTTTAAAAAAACACTCCTTTTTTTCACGCTTTAAAACTATATGCCCATAATTATGAAGGGCATCAAGATATAATATTCAAAGAACTCGATAAAATAGTATTCTAAAGGAATACTGAAAAACTTAAATTAATTATTTTCGGCATTTGATACAATCAAAGAAAAAATATTAATAATTGAGATGTTATCGCTACAAAAATCAATGCAAAAGGATATGCAGCGGCATATGCAATCGATGCATCCTCTACATCTGTAAATTGATTCACAGCCCCTAAACCTGGAGTACTCGTTAATCCTCCACAAATAGCACCAAGAGAATGAATCATACTTAAACGAAAGACTTTCCGAGCTATAAAAAAACCCGATACGATCGGGACAACTGTTATAATTGCCCCACTTAAGACGAGACTAATTCCCTCGCTAAGAACTACCTCCACCAAACCTTGCCCCGCAGTGGTTCCTGCTCCAGCTAAAAAGAGAACGAGTCCAATATCACGGATTACAATATTCGACGGTTGAAAGAAACGGGCACGAATTGGACCTAATTTTCCGAAATGACCTATAATAAGTGCTACAAATAATGGCCCTCCTGCGACACCTAAAGTAATTGTTCCTAAACTCGGTAAATGAATAGGAACCATACCAGCTATAATTCCAATCAAAAGAATTAAACTTAATGAAAAAATGTGCACGTTAGTCGCCATGAATGTTCTTTTATTAAAAAGTCTTTCCACATCGTTTAAACGGTCCTCACTACTCACAAGACTAATAATATCTCCTCGTTCAAACCGCCATTTTGAATTTTGATTAAATTCAAAACCCCCACGTTCAATTCTAGTTACCGTAACGCCATAAATCCTTCTTAACTCAAGTTCTCTAAGGCTTTTTCCAAACATATCCTCTGAATTTACGATCACTTTGCGCAACTTCACATGATCAGAGTTTTTAAATTCAGTATTTACCTCTTTACCGACATCCTTACAGAAAGCATCCAGATTGATTCTTATTCCAACAGCTACTAAACGATCCCCTTTTAAAATTACCGTATCATTTAAAGCAATGATATTTCGATCACCACGAATAACACGACTAATTACTACTGACTTATATTTATTAAATTTCAGTTCTTTCAAAGTTCGTTTATTAAACGAATTATTTCTAACTTCTACCGTGATTACTTCCGGTGATCCATCTGTTTGAACTGATTAGCCATTTTCTTTAAGTCTTTTTCCAAGTCGACTTTTAAAACTCTAGGTAATAGTTGCACAAACAATACCACTGCAACAACTCCAAAAGGATAAGCAATTCCGTACCCCACAGAAGCTAGGGGATCATTAGTCGCCTGTAAAGCTGCCGCTAAACCCGGTGTACTAGTGAGTGCTCCTGTCATGAGTCCTATACTGAGGGCTGGGGATAAACTAAAAAAATTCACCACTGCAACTGTAGTAATCGACGCAATTAATACAATAAATAAAGCAATAATACCAAAAATAATCCCACTCGTTCACAACATTCTAAAAAAACGAGGTCCTGCTTGTAATCCTACTGCTACGATAAATAAACTTAAACCTAAGTTTTGAACAGTAGCTGAAATCTCATAGCCAAAGTGACCAAAAAACATCGCTGCAAGCAACACCCCTGATGTACCCAAGCTCAATCCTTTCAGTTTTACTTGCCCAACCATCGAACCTATGAATAATATAATAAATAACAAAAATAATGGTTCATCTAATAACGAGTAAAATAACTCCATCACTAATTCCCCCATTTAATTTTACAAGAAGAAAACTCTTTACTCATTATAGCTAATTTGTTATGTTTAAGTATAACTTTGCTCATTAATTCACAAATATTTCTTTTTTATTCTAAGTAAGAAGAAATACAATTTTAGTATACTCGTTTTAGTGCTAACTCAGTCGTTAACATTTCTTGTTTTGACCCAAGACTGAAATACATTTAGGGAATATTATTTAATAATTTCTTGCTTGAAAAGGGCATATTTAGTCAATCCCAATAATACGTTAACTTCACACGATTTGATTGTTTAATAGTATTAAACGTCATGGATAACCCTACTCGCCGCCGAAACCTCCATGCTTCCGGTTTCTTCCGGCTACGATTGTAGGTGCTACCATCGTAGCACCTACTTTAAAAAGTGCTTTTCAATCTCACTTATTCTCACTCATGCTCTTGGTTTCTACCTGCTACGTTTGTAGGTGCTACCGCCGTAGCACCTACCTCAAAAAGAGCTTTTCAATCTCGCTTATTCTCGCTCATACTCCCGGTTTCTACCTGCTACGTTTGTAGGTGCTACCACCGTAGCACCTACCTCCAAAAGAACTTTTCAAACTCACTTATTCTCGCTCATACTCTTGGTTTCTACCTGCTACGTTTGTAGGTGCTACCGCCGTAGCACCTACCTCTAATATTATAGCCGCACAACCCTTTAAAACCACAAAAAAGACACTCTCCAAAGAGAATGTCTTAATACTTTTGTCCAGCGGCGTCCTACTTTCACAGGGGGAAACCCCCAACTATCATCGGCGCTGGAGAGC
>NZ_JBIMEV010000077.1:0-16188 GCF_051262595.1 Salipaludibacillus sp. CF4.18 | reverse complement strand
AGCTATCCAAAGAGCTCCATTGGATAGCTGTTTTTTAAATTTATGCTTCTTCCGGCAATTCGTCTGGTAGTGTTAGTTTAACCGTTTCTGTCAGCACATCTGTGTAGCTGTAAGAAAGTCGCTCAACGGAATGTTGGTCTCTATCCAACTTTACCGTAAATACTGCAGGATAAATTCCTTCAAGCAATCCCGAACGTTCAATCATCTTCTTACGTCCTCCATTAGCTTGGATCTTAACTTTCTTACCCACATTGGCTTGTAGTGCTTCTTTGATTTCTAATAGCGTTTTAGCCATCCACCACACCTCACTTAAATACCAGTATATCACATCGATGGACAACAGTCAAATAAAACTAAAATTATAACAATGCTCAGTTACAGTGTCAATAGATTTATCTACATTTTATATAATTTAATTTAGATCTCTGTAAGCACTTACTTGTCTGTAATTCCAAGGTATACGCCCCTTCACTCCTCCTTTACTTGAGGTGAGTAATTGGGGAATCCTCTTCTTAGGCTACCATATGATTCCAATCCACCTAGTCCTTTTTCTCCGGAAATGGTTGTTTTTAATATTTCCCACATCCCTATTCTCTCATTAAATGGCGTCATACTAATTTTTGAAACAAGATAAACGGGGTCCAAGGCGTGAATATTTACTCTTTCCGGTGAACTGGCAAAGTTTGCCCCAGATTTCAGGATCGATTGAAAATGAGACTGACAAGCCCCAGCAAATATCATTAAATGATCCATGTAAGGCACTACTTTTCTTGCCTCTTTCACAGCATCGGCAAAATGTTTTGAATGCCGATAGGCTTTTAGATCATCCACGTTGCCTTTTGAGCTACTGTAAGCATCATGTCCTGTAATAACTAATAAATCAGGACGTATCATTTCCACTAAAGAGGCCACTTGCGTCGATATTTCCTTTTCAGCCAAATGAACCCCATAAACGGGAACTCCTAATTTATCGTACACCTGAGTGCACTTTTTCAAATATATCGGGTCCCCATCAATATGGAGTACTTTTCCCGGCATCTCAAAATGATTGTTTTTTTTTGTATATCCAGCAGTCATATCAAATTCATTTTTTTCACGAATGAGCTTTCTCTCTTGTCGAAAAAGATGATAGCAACTTTCTTCTTTTAACTTATCTTTCTTTTTCCGCTCTTTTCGATCCTCATCTTCCAAGATAATCAAATCATCCAAGGGTGCGTCAGCAATTAATCGGATCTCTTCCCCATGCAACTCAACTTCGTTCCCTTTAATTCGATGAATGCGAAACATGACATCGCAATCATACGATGCTCTGCCGACTATCTGACCAACCTTTATATCTTCCACACAAAACACCCCCTTCTTCGGTAGGTTATGCAAAGGGGGCTTCTAGTGCTACTTTTCGGTAGCCTTCACTTGATGGAAAAACTCATTCGACAAAAACGCAAACTCTTCCATAGATATGGATTCTGCTCGTCTCTTCGGGTCCATTCCATTTTCTTCTAATATCGTTGCCACGTCACTCTTATCTAACTTCTCCTCGAAGAATACACTTAAATTATTTAAGACAGTTTTTCGACGCTGTACAAACGAAGATTGCACAAATTCAAAGAAAAAGTCTTCATTAATGACATCTACAGGAGGCTTTTCTCTTCTCGTCAAACGTAGAATCGCGGAATCAACATTCGGCTGAGGAACAAAAACTGTTTTTGGGACAGTAAAAACAGTTTCTGCCTTCGCATAATATTGTGCAGCAATCGATAAGGATCCATATATTTTTGAGCCAGGACTTGCCGCTATTCTCTCTGCCACTTCTTTTTGCAGCATAACCACGATCACCCTAATTGGTAATTTTTCTTCTAATAACTTCATCAAAATTGGTGTCGTTACATAATACGGTAAATTAGCGACCACAGCAATATCTTGATTCGGTTTAAAATAACGCTGTACTTCCTGTAACAAGTTAGCTTTCAATACGTCTTTATGTACGATTTCCACGTGCGGATATGGGGATAACGTATCTTTTAGTATGGGAAGCAAACGTTGATCAATTTCAAATGCTAATACGCGTTCTGCTGATCTGGCTGATTGCTCTGTTAATGCTCCTATACCAGGACCTATTTCAATCACACCGGAATCTTCCGTTAACCCCGCTGCACGGACAATATTCGATAGTACATTCGGATCAATTAAAAAGTTCTGACCTAAGCTTTTTTTAACAGAAAACTTGTATTTTTTCAAAATTTCTTGGGTTCGTTTTGGCGTCGCAATATCTTTATTCGTGCTTGTCATAGTCTAACTTCCTTTCTACTAGTCGCAATGCTTGTGAAAATTCATCCGATGATATGTGAAACTGCGTGAGTCGATTGCATAATTGTTTTCCGTTGGTATACCCAATTTTCAATTCTTTACCAAGGAGTTCCCGCTTTTGTTTCGCTTCCGGACCAGCAATCAATCCTGCTGTATGAAGGTCCTCCCGGCTAATTCCGTCGTGCTCCGCTCCATTTGGAACCTTCTCAAATGACGTTTTCGCATAAAGGAGTGCCTGATAAAGTTCATGTTCGTTTGCATGTTCAATCCCAATCTTGTTTCGACGATGATCAATGGCCGCTTCTCTTGATAAAAAAGCGTGCTTACAGCCAGGCACGTATTCATTAATTGTTTTCCGAACCTTTTCACCAGGGTAATCGGGATCTGTAAATACGATCACCCCTCTTCGATCCAAAGCTAATTTTATTTTTTCAAGTGTTGAACCGGAAATTGCTGATCCATTTGTTTCAATTGTATCGCATTTAAAAAATCGTTTTAGTCTGTTCGTATCATTCTTTCCTTCCACTACGATCATTTCATCAATTCTACGGTATTCCATATATCTGCCCTTCCGATAGCCATAATATAAATTAAATTACTATATTTATGAAACCAGTATTACTCTCCTGCATCTATTATAGTATAGATCATAAAAAGAAGAAAAAAGAGCCAATCTCAATAGCATATAAAAAAGGATGACTTATGAGTCACCCCTTCAAAAATTTCTATTAACCTAATTATTAGTCCAAAACACGAATTTGTACCGACCGACGACCGAAAGACTGAACTTTACTTTTGTCAGGCATAAATATATCTATCTTATTACCTTTGATCGCTCCACCGGTATCTCCAGCAATATATGTTCCATACCCCTTTACTTCTACTCGTGACCCTAGAGGAATAACACTCGGATCAACCGCAATAACATTTTTACCTGGATTCTCTCTTAAATTAATTCCTGTCGCTGTGACTCCTGAACAGCCATTGCAAAAGGCCGAGTAGGCTGTTGCTGTAAACGAACGCCATGACCCGCTTGAAGAACTAGCCGAGCTAGAAGAATTGGAAGAGGATCCCCTTGAAACGGTTTTAGGCGCTGCTTTCTTTGTCCCAACGACGAGAATTCTATCTTCACTCTCTTGCACGACATTTTCTTTCACCAAGTCTCTTGACACTTCTTCTCCATCTTCGATAACAACTTCATATTGTTTCTCAATTTTACCTTCTTGACCCTTCTGAATAACTTCCTCAGATCCTTGGTCTATGGAGGAGTCATTTTTCGTAACAGTGCCAAAATTAACAGTTTCCTCCACAACATCGGTGACTTTTTCTACTCGAACCACATTTACTTTCCCCGTACCTTCAAGTTGCTCATCTTCAGCAGGTTCTACGCGATCGAGTTTATTTAATGTTATCTTTTCTTTTTCTAAAAAGTCAGCGACCGTTGTGGAAGTTGTCCATACTTCCTTTTCTTCTCCGTCACTTATTACTGTTATTTGAAAAGCGGAATTGAATTTTACAACATTAACATCATTGAGAGAGTTTTCTAGATCCGGATCGACGATATCATGCTTATGAACCTCAATCTCTAATTCTTCCAGAAGGCCTTCGACGCTTTGCTTCGTTGTCCAAACTTTATTGAGTTCCCCGTCAAGACTAACCACAACTTTTTGGGCTTGTTTGAATTCAATCGACATTTCTTCCTTAATTTCTGTATCTACAGGTGGTTCGACGTAATCATGTTTCGTTACATCGATATCTTGTTCTTTCAAAACCTCACCAACAGTTGATGCGTGAGTGTGCGTCGATATCGAATCATCATCCGCTTCCACCGTTACTTCTGCTTTTGTTACCTCATAGATAGCAAATGCTATAATACTCATCAATGTTAGGAGCCCCACGCTGGATACCGCAAGCTTTTTCCATGAAAATTTACTGGAAAGCTGCTTCATCCATTGATTCATGGCTGAACCCCTCCTTTGCGACCTGAATTATACCCCTGTCTTTACACCTTGTCAACCGAATATGAGAACTCTATCCTAGTCATTATGGAACCCCTCGTGACTAAAGGAAAGAAAAAGTGTTCGACAATTGGATTGAACTCTTTTGAAGGACTTTGTAGTAATTCAGAGAAATGGAGCACAGCACGATCGTATTGGCCAGATTTGCCTCACGCATTTTGTCAGGTTACCCCGAATAGTTTTTTCGCATTTGCCGACGTTGCACTTGCTAACTCCTCATACGTAATATTCCGTAATTCTGCAATTTTCTCTGCGATTAACTTTACATATGCAGGTTCGTTCCGCTTTCCTCTATTCGGATGGGGAGCAAGAAAAGGAGCATCAGTTTCAATGAGTAGACGGTCTAATGGCACCTCTTTCACTACTTCTTTCGGTAAAACCGCGTTTTTAAAGGTGACCGGACCTCCAAACGAGAGATGAAAATTCATATCCAAACATGCATTTGCGATTTCCATATCACCAGCAAAGCAGTGCATGATTCCCCCAACTTCCGCCGCGTTTTCCTCTTGCAGCACTTGGACAATATCTTCGTGGGCTTCACGATCATGAATAATAATCGGAAGTTTTACCCGTTTAGCTAAATGAATTTGTTTTCGAAATATATCTTTTTGAATGTCCTTCGGCGACTTATCCCAATGGTAATCAAGTCCGGTTTCTCCAATAGCTACAACTTTAGGATGGCTTGCTAGTTCCTCAATCCAATCAAGGTATTTATCCGTGCAATCAACGGCGTCAACGGGGTGCCATCCGACAGACGCATACAAAAAATCATAATTCTCGACTAGTGTCATCGCTTTATTGATTGTTTTTTCATCAAATCCTACAACAACCATTTTTTCCACACCAGTATCTTTTGCTCTTTGTATTACCTCTTCTACATCCTCTTCAAATTGGTCGGCATTTAAGTGTACGTGAGTATCAAATAACATGACTGTAATCCTCCTAATTTCTATACGAACACCCCTCCAGTATTTAATGGAAGGGTGTACTCTAGTTTGATAAATCGTCTACTTCACCTGAGAACCATTCGGAAGATCTTTTCCAACAGTCGCTAATGACAATTCATTATTTGCCGATCCTGCTAATATCATTCCTTGAGAAAGCTCCCCGCGAAGTTTCACGGGTTTTAAATTGGTGACACAGATAACTTTTTGACCAACTAACTGATCTGGATCGTAATGCTTTGCAATCCCTGAGACAACCTGGCGTTTCTCATAGCCCAGGTCCAGTTGGATTTTAAGAAGTTTATCCGTCTTTTTTACCTTTTCCGCAGAAATAACCTCTGCAACCCGTAAATCTACCTTACTGAAATCATCGATCGTAATTTCATCAACCTCTGGTATATCCATTTCTTCAGAAGCACCAACCTTTTGATTGTCATCTTCTTTGGCTGCAACTGTTCCTCCCATCATTTCAACAATAGCTTTTACTTCTTCGTTGAAGTCTAAGCGAGGAAAAACCGGTTCCCCTTTGGAAACAACCTTTGTTCCAGTTTTAATGTGACCAAATACTCTCAACGTATTCCAAGCAGTCAACTCTTCTAGAATACCAAGTTGGCTCCAGATTTTTTTAGGTGTTTCGGTTAAGAACGGTTGAAGAAGAATGGAAATTTGGCGTAATGATTCCACCAGGTGGTGCAGCACCGAACCGAGTTGATCTTTTGCTTCTTCATCTTTAGCCAACACCCATGGCTGCGTTTCATCAATGTATTTATTTGTGCGGCTAATAAGCTGCCCGATCGCTGTTAATGCGACAGAAAACTCCATATCTTCCATTGAATCCTCAACTTTTTCTACAGTCGCATCGACAAGATCTACAAGCGAAGCATCAAATGGCGTAGCGTCTTTAATGTATGCAGATATTTTTCCATCAAAATACTTATTAATCATGGCCACCGTCCGATTAAGGAGATTTCCTAAGTCGTTTGCCAAATCATAATTTATGCGGTCGACAAAGCCTTCCGGTGTAAATACGCCATCTGATCCAAATGGAACTTCACGTAAAAGGTAATATCTTAGTGCATCTAGACCGTATCGCTCGATTAAAGGCACAGGGTCTACAACATTCCCTTTAGATTTAGACATTTTTCCGTCTTTCATAAGAAGCCAACCGTGACCAAATACTTTTTTCGGCAGTGGTTGGTCAAGTGCCATCAGCATGATCGGCCAATAGATCGAATGGAATCGGACAATTTCCTTTCCTACTAGGTGGACATCTGCCGGCCAGAATTTTTGATAATTCGTCTCATCATCACTTGCGTATCCGAGTGAGGTAATATAATTGGAAAGAGCATCGATCCATACATACACGACATGTTTCGGATCCTTGTTTACCTTTATCCCCCAGTCAAATGAGGTTCTTGATACCGCTAAATCTTCAAGTCCTGGCTTGATGAAATTATTGATCATTTCATTTTTTCGAGACTCTGGTTGAATAAAATTAGGGTTTTCTTCATAAAACTTCAACAACCGGTCTGAATATTTGCTCATTCTAAAGAAATACGATTCTTCGCGAACTTTTTCGACTGGATGTCCGCTATCCGGACTCTTCCCACCAATAATATTTCCTTCTGCATCATATTCTTTATCGTCTAATTGAAGTGCAGTGTAAAATGTTTCGTCAGAGATAGAGTACCAGCCTTCATATTCATCTAAATAAATATCACCTTGCTCTAACAGCTGATCGAAAATTTTTGCTACTACTATTTTATGACGTTCTTCCGTCGTCCGAATAAAATCATCATAGGATATATCAAGCTTTTTCCATAACTCTTGAATATCTTTCACAACACCATCAACAAAGTGCTGTGGACTAACCCCGTTTTCCTTTGCTTTTTGTTCTATTTTCTGACCATGTTCATCTGTCCCTGTCAAAAACCTTACTTCATAGCCTCTTAGACGTTTATAACGTGCCATTGCATCGCCTGCAACTGTCGTATAGGCGTGACCGATATGCAACTTTGCACTGGGATAATAAATTGGGGTTGTTAAGTAAAACGTTTTTTGCTCGTTTTTCATCGTTAAAGCCTCCTCTAGTATCATCATTTCCTATATCGTCAGTGAAAAAACATAAAAACTCCCGCCCCAAGACAATGGGACGAGAGTATATCTCACGCGGTACCACCCAGATTTATCAATGACAACGATCATTGACCTCCAAGTTGCTGAAAAGGATTCGAACTATATCCTCTAATCAGCAAACTACTGTATAACGAACAGCCCGTGATTTCTTTACTGAGACCATGCTCTTACAAGCAGCATCTCTAGCTCGGAAACCAAATCCTCCTAAGACCATCTTCAAAAGTTTAGCTTAACCGGTTTTCAGCAATTCCGGTTCTCTGGTATAAGCTTTGCTCCCTACTCATCTTTTCATCAGAAATAGTTTATAATTTTATTATCTCTACAAAATATACCGAACGAAGTCAATACTGTCAAGGTATCCATGAAGACGGGGTACACCGAATAATATTTAGTCTTTTTTTGTCGAATTAGTTTCATTACTAATATATAGTCCCTTACTTAACTAAAGCAGCTTCAAAACATTAGATTTTCTTTTTTATGGAAACAGTTGATAGATTAGTATTTCCCGACATAGTTTGTTAGAATACTTTTGTAATAAACATTTTTTAATTGACTTCTTTTGGAAGACTTGGTATTCTAATCTTAAGAGAATTTTGTCGAATAATGACACTGGTATATCACCTGTGACAGAGACAAAAAAGAGATTAACTATGTGAGAGGAGATTTTTTATAATGAAATCTACAGGTATTGTTCGTAAGGTTGATGAGCTAGGACGGGTTGTAATTCCAATAGAACTTCGTCGTACTTTAGATATTGCAGAAAAAGATGCACTTGAAATCTATGTTGATGACGATCGTATTATTTTGAAGAAGTACAAGCCAAATATGACCTGTCAAGTAACTGGGGAGGTTTCTGATGATAACCTTTCTATTGCTAACGGTAAAATTATCTTAAGCCCAATCGGTGCAAAAGAAATTTTAAAAGAGCTTGATAACTATATTTCAAAGCAAGAAAAGTAATAAATACATAAAAATGCCTTCAAGAGAAGTGTTCACTTCTCTTGAAGGCATTTTTATTTTCAGGCGATTCATTCTAATTCTCTTCCTCAACGTGAAAGGCTTGATATACCTCTCGTTTAGGAATTCCCCGTTCAACCGCTACAGATTTAATTGCTTGCTTTGATGTTTCTCCTTCGTCCATCAACTTTTGAATATGATCAATCAACGAAACTTCTACCCACCAAGGAACATCTTCTAACGCCTTCTGTTCTTCTTCTGTAGCGCCTTCGATGACTACCACACATTCACCCTTTACAGCCTCTTCCAACAACCTGTCCTTTAATTCTTCCACAGTTCCACGAAGAATTGTTTCATACTGTTTCGTAAGCTCACGGCATAAAGCAATGTTACGGTTTCCCAACACTTCTTCTACTGCTTTAAGCATTTCTTTCAATCGATGAGGTGCTTCATAAAAAATTAATGTAGATGGACTGCCTTTCCATTGCTCTAACACTTGTTTTCGATGTTTTTTATTTCGATCAAGAAATCCGATGAAGGTAAAAGCGTCCGTCGGCAGACCTGAGACAACAAGAGATGTCACAGCAGCATTTGCGCCTGGCAGCCCTACAACGGTTAAACCCTCTTCGATAAACCGCTTTACAAGGTCTACCCCTGGATCAGATATTGCCGGCATCCCGGCATCACTTACGAGTGCAATTACTTCCCCACGCTGAGCACGCGCAACTAACTCTCCTTCACGCTCTTTTTTATTATGCTCATGGTAGCTTATAAGTGGCGTACCAATATCAAACACATGACAAAGCTTCTTCGAGTGTCTTGTATCCTCAGCCGCAATAATGTCTGCTTCTTTCAGAATATCCACAGCCCGAAAGGTCATATCCTGTAAGTTACCAATCGGTGTCGGGACCACATACAGTGTTCCAGTTTCATTTCCTTTTTGAAAACTACGTTGTTCCTTCAACACGATGAACCCCTCCTTTCGAAATATCTAATCTTTCTCATAATGATGTTTAAATACTTCCGTAAACTGATTAACATCGTCATAAACAATCCATGGCGGTAAAGTCGTGATTCCGGGATTACCTTCCCGCACACCTTCCACCATCACCATATTTGCGTCTTTTGTTGCTTTTGGATGTACGTATTGGATCCGCTTTGGTTCTATTCGATATTGCTTCATCAATGCAAACACATCTGCCACCCGTTCGGGACGGTGAACAAGTGCCACTCTTCCCTTTTGTTTAACTAATCTAGAAGAAACGTGAATCACATCCTCTAGTGTACAGGCCACTTCATGTCTAGCTAAGGAAAAAGGCTTATCTTTGTTTTTTCCTTTCTCTGAAGTAACTGGAAAGTAAGGTGGGTTGCACGTGACCACATCATAGGTTTCCCAAGCCACCTCTTCCTTTAACAAAAGAATATCCGAATGGATAACCCGTACCTGATTACTGACTCCATTATGTACCATTGATTTACTTGCCAAGTTACATAAAAGCTCCTGAATTTCTACAGCATCAATTTTTGCCTCTGTTCGCAATGACATCATTAATGGAACGGCTCCATTTCCAGCACACAGGTCCATGATCTTACCTTGAGGAACCGGTACTTTCACAAACTTAGCTAAAAGCACCGCATCCATAGAAAATGCAAAAACATCTTTCCGCTGATATATAAAGCGATTCCCGCCCGGCATGTAGTCTAGTCTTTCATTTTCCTCCACTTATTCCCTTCCTCCCGCCCCTTATATTGAAAGGACTCTTATATGAGTTCTGATACTTGTCTTCACCGGTCGCTTCGTCTCATAGCTTGTACTGAGAAAAAAAGCCTTTCCGTTATACAACGGAAAGACTTACGGTTTCTCACTTCTTGTTTAGAAACGAAAGGCAAAAAAGACAATCTCCTTCTTTTCGAATACTCCCATAATGTAAATTACAAATATGGAAGCCTTCTTCATAAAGTCTTGCTAGATTATCATAACCTTCGCCAAAACCAGGCTGAATCCGGTCTTTCGTCTCACCTTCATCAGCTGCAGATTCCTTTGCAAGCTCTCTTGCCTCCGATTCTCTGGTCATACGATCACGTAAATGTTCGTTTTCCATTTGTAAATGAGTGTTTTCTTCAAGAAGTAACGCCAATTGATCTTTCAGTTCGCCTAATTCATGATGCAGGCCGCCAATCCGTTCTTCCATATGACTTACACGGACGAAAATTTCATTCTTGTTCACGATTCCCACACCTCATTCATTATCCGTGGTTTACGTGGTGATCACTCCCTCATTTAGGAGCTCCTCTAAGGAAAATTCAATCACCTGTCCTGACTCATAAATTTCTACTTGAACAAGACGTTCCAACATATTTAATCCTACTACTTTTCCTTTGCCATAACTTGTCTCTAATTTCTCATAGAGGTCGGGAAGTTCTTTCTTCGCAGATTCATACGTGTCATTTTCATATTTTAAACAACACATTAGTCTTCCGCAAAGTCCAGAAATTTTAGTAGGATTCAGGGATAGGTTTTGATCCTTCGCCATTTTAATGGAGACAGGCTCAAAGTCACCTAAAAACGTTGAACAGCAAAGCATACGCCCACAAGGACCAATTCCCCCGAGCATCTTCGCTTCATCACGCACACCAATTTGTCTTAACTCAATTCGTGTACGGAAAACAGATGCTAAATCCTTCACGAGTTCACGGAAATCAATGCGGCCATCTGCAGTAAAGTAGAATAATACTTTGTTGCGGTCGAATGTATACTCGACATCTACGAGCTTCATATCAAGATCATGCTCATTGATTTTTGCAGAACAAACTTTGAACGCACTTTGCGACTCTTGTTTGTTCTCTTGCACAATCAGCTTATCTTTTTCCGTAGCTAATCGGAGGACGTTTTTCAACGGTAGAACGACATCCTGTTCTTCTACTTCTTTCATGCCGATAACTACCTTACCGAATTCCACCCCACGAGCAGTTTCTACGATAACATAGTCGTGTAACTTTATATCAAAGTCGCTAGGAGAAAAATAATATATTTTCCCAGCTTTCTTAAATCGAACACCTACTACTTGATGCACGTGTTATCCCTCCTGTAACCGAAGAAGCAATTGCTCCATTAAAAGCTGGGGAGCGGTATTTGCGTCCAAACGACGCTTCGCATCCATCACCGCCTGGAGGTTATTTCCCAGCTTTCGTTGCGAGAGCTTCAACGCTTGATCTTGAAGCTTGTCCTCTTGGTCTATATAAACAAGCTGATTTGTTTGATCAACTTGCATCCTGATCACATCTCGATACCATATCATAATTAAATCAATACCTAGCTGGATCTCTGACTTTTCTTTGAAAAAAGGCATCCACTCTTCCTGCAGAGTGATAAATGCGTTCTTTGGACGCAAAGATACTTCATCTGTTAATTGTATCACCTTGCTCCTAGCTTGCGCAAACCAATTATCCTGACATAATTGGATTCCCTCTTCCAAATCAGAGGTTATTTGTGAAATTACTCTGGCATCTTTTTCTGGAATACTATTTTCGACTAATTTCTCAATAAATTTATCAGGAGGTAAGGGTGCAAATGAAAGAACTTGTGAGCGGGAAAGTACTGTCGGCAGAATTCTTTGCACATGGGTTGTTAACAGAATAGCTAACGCTTCCCCATCAGGTTCTTCCAGAAATTTCAGAATGCTATTCGCGGCTGCTGGAGTCATTTTTTCGGTTTCTTCCACAATGTAAAATTTCTTTCTGGACTCCATCCCTCTTAAACTAAGGTCCTTTTTTAATTCTCTTATCTGATCTACTTTAATGGATGAGCCATCCACCTGAATCAGATGAATATCCGGATGATTACCTGAATCAATCCGTTTGCAATCTCGACACTGCTGGCAAGGCTCAGCTTCCAGTTTTTCCTTACAAAAAAAAGTTTTTGCTAAAAGAACGGCAACGTTTTTTTTCCCCGTCCCACGACCACCTTCAAAAACATAGGCATGAGAGAGTCTGTTTTTCAGCACACTATTTTTCAGGATTTTAGCTATGGTTGATTGTGTTTCTCCTATGTCTTCCCATGTTTTCATGATGGATCCCTCTTCTTTCGGTCTTTACACCTAACTAAAACTTCTCAAATTGCTCAACAGGTAAGATGAATACAGTTGCCCCACCGACTTGAACTTCCACAGGATACGGTACATATGAATCTGCATTCCCGCCCATCGGCGAAATAGGTGCGACAAGCTGTTCACGCGACTCACAGTTTTCCTTGATGATTTCCAGTGCCTTGTCTACCTCAGCATCCTTCACACCAATCATAAAGGTCGTATTCCCAGCCTTTAAAAATCCCCCCGTGCTTGCAAGCTTTGTCGCCTGAAACTCTTTCTCTACAAGGGCGTCTGACAATCTGTTACTATCCTTATCTTGAATGACAGCCATAATTAATTTCATGGTATTGACCTCCCTATAAGCACTATTTGTTAAATACATAACGTATAATGTCTCTTTTAAAACTATTTGACTCCGCTTCTACCTGTATTAGAAATAAGGAATCTCTTCTTTTCTTATTATAACAACAAATAATCTATTTACATTATTTCTTATGCTTCCTTCTCCAAAAAGTGCTCGATTTCCTGCAATGTTTTTTGAACGACTTCCTCTATTTCCTCTGAGGCATCTATCGTGTGAATTCTCTTGGGTTCCTTTTTTTGCAAAGCAAGATACGCTTTTCTCACTTGTTCGTGGAAAGCCATCGATTCCTGATCCAATCGATTAAACTCCCGACCACTATGTTTATTAATTCTTGCTAGTCCCACTTCCGGGGTGACATCAAAATACAACGTCATATGAGGCATCATCCCCTCTGTTGCAAACAAATTCAATTGTAATACCTCATCCACACCTATTTGGCGACCTACACCTTGGTAAACAAGACTACTGTCTATAAACCGATCGCACAAAACGATGTTTCCTAGTTCCAGTTGTGGTATGACCGTCTCCACTAAATGTTGTCTCCTAGCAGCTGCATATAGAAGTGCTTCCGTTCGGGCATCCATCTCCGTATGTTCCGGATCAAGTATGACTTCTCTCACTTTTTCAGCGATGACACTGCCTCCCGGCTCCCGCGTAGAGACGACCTCATATCCTTCTGCTTCGAGTTTTTCCTTGACTATTTTCAGAACTGTTGTCTTACCAGCTCCCTCACCACCCTCAAACGTTATAAATAAACCACGCACATCTCATTCTCCTCATTCTAAAAATATCGTTATACCATTATAAACCCAACTGTCCCCTGTTTGAAATGATGATCCCTCATTAATCAATTTCGCAAGAGTCTCTAGTTGATCTTCTCTAATACGTTCTCCAGCTAAAACTAATGGAATTCCTGGTGGATATGGTACAATCGTCTCTCCTGCTATTTCCCCTTCGCTTTCCTGCCAAGGAATCAAGACTGTTTTTCTTTCTCTCATCTCTTGATAAGAAAGTGCCAGCTCTGAAATAAGCTCTTTCGGTCGGGCTGTATCTCTACTAAATTGACCACTTTTTTTGTTTTTGACCGGAAGAATTTGCTCTAACATCGATCTCCAATTGTCTACATCTATCGCTTTCACATTTAGTGGCAGTGTAAGCAATAAAAGGCCCGGAGAAACAAGCTCCGGATATGCACCACGTGCCTCCAACTGATTTTTCCAACCTATTGCTGCATCCCGATACGGCGTCACAAAAGCAAGCTTCAGCGGATCTTGCACATAATCTCCTAATTTATGGGGGGTCTGATCCCAACCATCGCCACCGTCTAGGCACTCCTTTAATTCAGCAATCTTTGCAGTTAACTGGTTCCAATCAGAAATCTCAAAAGAGGCTAAATATGCGCGCGCAACGTCTAGTGAAGACATCAGTGGATAGGAAGGACTGCTTGATTGAAGCATCCGTAAATATAAGCGTATTTTATCGCTATTTATCCGTTCACTATTATTATGTAAAAAAGATGTCATTGTCATAGCCGGTAATGTTTTATGTGCCGACTGTACAACCAGATCAGCCCTTGCCCTCAAAGAGCTCACAGGCCACGAAGGATGATCTACGATGAGATGCGCCCCGTGTGCTTCATCCACACAAACAATCATGTTTGCTTCATGCGCCGCCTGCACATGCAGCGTTAAATCCTGGCCATACCCTTCGTAGGAAGGATTCGTTAAGAAGACAGCTTTTGCACCAGGGTACTTACTCATCGCTAGTTTGATTGTTGTTATAGACACCCCTAAAGCAATTCCAGTAGCCTCATCTCTCTCTGGTTCAAGGAAAACTGGCTTTAAACCAGCAAGCTCCATTCCATGAAAGATAGATTGATGACTATTTCGTTGAACGATCACCTGATCTCCAGGCTCAGCTACACACAGCATCATCGCTATATTACCGACCGTAGAGCCACCCACCAGAAAATGGGTAGTCCTTGAGCCGTATAATTCAGCAGCAAGCTGTTGTGCTTCGGCAATTACCCCAGTCGCATCATGAAGGTCATCCAATCCTTGAATTTCTGTTTGATCGAATGCTAGTATTTGTTCATATGCCGGTCTTGCCTTCTCTAAAAAGACTCGTCCATTTTTATGCCCAGGTACGTGGAAAGACTGAGGTCTGGAATTCTTATGTTTGTTTAATTGATCAAAAAGTGGTGTAAGTTGTTGGTCCATCGAATTCCTCTTCTCAAAGTTATTCCTCCATTTATTATAACGAATCATCTAAAAATTATCTCTTGTTTTCCTCATTCTCTTTGGTTAAATTGTCTAGGTCTGTATATAAAGAAATGCAGCCTTTAAGTTTACTATCCATTCTTTCAGGCATTTTTATTTTACAATAATAAACCAGAAAAATGTCTGTATTTCTTAATAAGTTTATTACTCGATAAAACTTCCTCATGATACAAAATATATAGTTTAGGAGGTACTTTTAAAGAAATATGATTAATACTAAGATGTCAAAATTTGTTGAAGTGCTATGCTGTTGTATGTGAATAAGACCTAAATTCAGAGCCTATTGTGGCTGTCTTTTTTCCTTTAGCCACATCTTAAGGAGACGGTTCAACTATCCTATACGAATTTCATAAGATAAACGCAAAGCGCCTTTTGTTTAATGCAGCGTAAGCTTTTGCCACGTCCTTTCGAGTAGCCCCTCTGTAGTGCATGTAGGTGCTACTTGAAAGGTAAAGGTAGCTGTCATCTTATACTTTCTCATAAAAAAAAGAAGGTTCAACTTTGAACCTCCCCATTCCCCTCTTGACGCAGTCTATCCCGAATCTTACCCAATCGGTTTACAATAAGAGAATAACTGTGATCCTCTACATTCATCTGAACCATCTTTCTTTCACATTCTTCGCATATAAATGATCCAATTACATGAATTCCTCTTTCTTTAGCTGAGGAACATATCAAGCAGTCATTCAACTGCACATCTTCTTTTTTTAATAAATGACTCATATTTTTTAGACACCTCCGCTAACAGTATGACCCATTCTTTCATACTCTAACCCTTGTAATCCATGAATCAACTGCTTTACTATATGCAATACAAGTTGTCCTTGTTCGCCTGAAATTTACGAAATACCTAAATTGGTTACGTGATTACGCTATTTAAATATAGTTTTTTATAAATTTAGATTTTACTTTTGGGGATTTAATATAGGAAGGAAAGTTAGAATTTTTTTGCTTTTTAGGTGTTTTAGTTGATGCAATGATTGAGGTTTTGTATGTGCTACCGCCGTAGCATCTACCTTGAAAAAGGCTTTTCAAACTCGCTTATCCTCAGTCATGCTCTTCGTTTCTACCTGCTACGTTGGTAGGTGCTACCGC
>NZ_JBIMEV010000076.1:0-16302 GCF_051262595.1 Salipaludibacillus sp. CF4.18 | reverse complement strand
CCATGTCCCCACCCAATTTGTGAAAGAAGGCACTAACCATGACTAAGATAATTCGTTTGTTAACCAAGGAAGATTACTACCTTTTTGAGGCGATGGATACTGGTTTGGAAAAATTAAACTATTTTTTTCTCGACTGACGACCGATAATAACTGTTTGTACGGACTATTTTTTGAGGGAAATCTGGCATGCGTTGGGGGTTTTACTGTTTACGCAAATCGTTATGCGATGCTTGGACGATTACGAAGCGATCGTCGTTACAGGGGAAGGTCATTTGCAACAGAAATGATGGCTTTTTTGCGGAACAAAGCGCTTGAAATGAGTGGCATTCAATGGGTCGGCGCGAACACTGAAGTACACAATAAACCTGCCCGTCGCGTGCTCGAAAAAATAGGGTTAACACCCCCATGACGCAATGTATGTTGCCACTTCAAAAGACATTTCTGAGTTCGAAACAGGTGTCGGCACCTGGCAACCGATTCAATCGATTACACGCAAAAAAGAATGGCTTCACAAAGAATACGTCCAGAAAACCAAACTATTCCCGTATGAATGTTATTATCCTTTTCCAGCTTCCGAAGAGTTGTTTCAAGAAGAAATACTCTATAAATGGACTTTCTATGAAAACGCAGAAAAAACCCGCTTTGTTATTACAAAGCACGATCAAAAAGAAACTCATTATCTGCATGTGGTGTATCCTTGGAGTGATTTCTCTTCACAAGAAGGACTTTGGGAGACCATCGGACATGCGCACCGCCAATTAACTGCTCAAACGAAAGAGTATACATACATTTGGATGGATTTAACGAAGGAAGAAGTCCAAGCACTTCCACCAAACCACCCATTCGAACTCCCATCACTCTGGACCCTATACGGGGAAGCGAAGGGACGGTTCTCTGCTTCATAACTTACTTTTCGTGATGGCACACCGATAGCACCCTAACAAAAAAAGAAGCAGAGAACCGTCCCCTGCCTCCTAACGCAATTCCTGGTAAACGGCTTTTTTCCATTGCAGGAATTCTTCACTAAGCAGTAGTTCTTCCTTGCGCGGCCGAGCAAAGGGAATGGTGAATTCACGTTTGGTTGTTGCCGGATTGCTTGATAAGACAATAATTCGATCGGACAAGTAAATCGCTTCCTCAATATTATGAGTCACGAATAACACAGACTTTCGATTTTCCTCCCAAATCGATAATAACCACCGTTGCATTTCCAAACGAGTGAATTCATCCAACGAGGAAAATGGCTCATCTAAGCATATAAATGATTGAGGACTAAGCAATGACCTGACAAAAGCCACCCGCTGACGCATACCACCTGATAACTGATGCGGATAGGCATTTTCATAGCCAGATAATCCTGCCTTCTCAAGCATTTCTCGTGCTTGGTCATAGTTTGGTTTTGCAAATAATTCGGCACCGAGCACAACATTATCGAGAATCGTTCGCCACGGAAAGAGGGAGGGACTTTGCGGCGTGTAACTAATTGCACCGCGTTTTCCATTGATCTTCTTCCCGTCCAAATAAAAATCACCTGAATCCGGAGTATACATACCACCGATCAAATGAAATAACGTGCTTTTTCCACTTCCCGATGGGCCAAGCAAGGAGACAAATTCCCCCTCTTTTACCGTAAACGAAATGTCCTCTAACACCTTCTTATCGGCAAATGACTTTGTGACTTTTTCAATGACAAGCTCACTCATGTCACTTTCCTCCCTCCGTGTTCCGCCATTTAATAAGCAACCTTTCCAGCATGACAATTAAACCGAAAAACAGCAAACATAACACCATCACGAACCCAATCGCAACAAACACCCGATCCGTTCGGAAAGACGATTGAGCAAGTGTCATGTACACACCAATCCCTTGGTTTGCCCCAAGCCACTCGGAAATTACGGCCCCCATCACACTATAGGTAGCGGAAATTTTCACTCCAGAAAAAATCGACGGTAGCGCATGAGGAAACTGTAATTTAGCAAAAATTTGACGCTTCGAGGCTCCAGCCATTCGCATATAATGCAACAATTCCGGACTCGTTTGCCGAAAACCATCCAACGTAGCGACCGTGATCGGGAAAAAACATACGAGCGTGATGATCAGTATTTTCGGAAGCATCCCAAACCCAAACCAAATCACTAGCAACGGCGCGAGCACAATGATCGGAATATTTTGTGACAAAATCAATAAAGGGTAAAAAGCTTGACGCACCGGCGGCAGCAAATGAAGCGTCGTAGCTACAATAAGCCCAACACTCACACCGATCCCAAACCCAATAACCGACAATTTCGTCGTTGAAAACAAATGATGGTTATAGACGGACCAACTCGTTACCCCCTCTTTCACAATATCCGAAGGCGCGGGAAGCAGCCACGTCGGAATCTCAAACAACCGGCTGCACGCCTCCCATATAATCAGCAAAAGGATGATGACCATCAACGGCCGCCATCCTCGAGCCAGCATTTTTTTCATAAGCTATAGGGGCCTTGCCAGTTCTTGCAAGCACCCCGCACCTCCATTCGACTGGATCTTTTCCAATGACTTAATAAAAACATCATTTTCGTTCATTATCAAAAAACATAGAGAGACACTCTTCATTTTGCTATTGATTGCCTCTCCTTTTTTTACCGGTACTTCTCCGTCAATACTTCCATCGAAGCACCTTCAGGTTTATAGTACACTTTGACTTGTGAGATAATGCTTTCACTACCGAGTTCAACCATACGATGGTTCATTTTTTCGATAATCGCAAAAAGCTCGGTTAGCTCGCCTTCCATCGTCGTTTCCAGGGGATTCACCTGGTATTTCACACCGGACTTTTCAATCACGTCAATCGCTGCATCTACATAAGGAATTACATCTTCCCCGTTTTTCGTTTTCGGGATAATTTGTATACTGACAAGGGCATTCGCCATTGTAAAACACCTCACTTAGTTTTTAGGTAAAAAGTCATTCGTAAATGCATTCTCAGCATCCAACTCTGTTTCTATTAATTCATTCTCATACATCCAATTAGAATAGTTTTCCCAAATCTCTTGATCTTGTATGCCCCATTTTTCCGCATCATCTTGATACTTAGGCGACAACCAAGCTTGACTGGCTTGAACAAGCTCTGCATCTAAATCAGGTACAGCCTCTATTAGAATATCAGCAGCTTCTTCCGGATTTTCGATTGCATATTCGTACCCTTTAGAAACAGCGGCCATGAATGCTTCGACCGTTTCCGGGTTTTCCTCAATCATGCTTTCGTTCGTTGTAATAACTGGCGTGTAATAATCAAGATCTTCAGAGTAATCAGTCAGATATTGCATATTAAGATCGATATCACGCAATTCTGCTTGGACCCCGTCCCAGGCATAATAAATCCAGGCGAAGTCAACATCACGTTCGATCGCTGTGAAAAAATCAGTGTTTCCCATATTCACAATTTCCAAGTCTTCCACATCAGCGTCTTCTTGTCTCATTAATGAATCGATAACGGCTTCTTCCACAGGGGCACCCCAGCCACCATAGGTTTTTCCAGCATAATCAGCGGGAGAAGTTATATTTTTATCAGCAGGTGAGGCAAATCCAGATGTATTATGCTGAATGACAGCTGCGATAGAAACAATCGGGATATCCTGAATCCGTGCTTCCGTTATCGTTTCCTGGGCACTAATTCCGAAGTCTGATTGACCGGATGCAACAACTTGATCGGCACCGGATTCACCTGGCAAAGAAATCTCTACATCTAATCCTTCTTCTTCAAAATATCCTTCCGCTTGTGCAACGTATAAACCAGTATGGTTCGTGTTTGGCGTCCAATCAAGAACCATTGCGATTTCTTCTAATTCCTCTGTTTGTTGCTCATTTTGCCCATTTGCTTGATTTTCATCACTGACGTTTTCCTCACTGGGCGCTTCATTTGTATTTCCACAAGCCGTCATCACGAATAGTATCGTAAAAATTGAAAATAATTGCTTTTTCATGTAGAATCCCTCCGTTTTTTCTATAAGATGTTTTGTAATAAGGTGTTACTTGAATTCGCTCCCTTACGCTTTTTCAGTTTCTTTTAACATAAAAAGAAAGTGCAAGAAAGCAATTTTCTGTAAGAGGCGGTTCCGAAAAATTTGCCAAGGAACATATTTGTTTTAGTACGCAAAAATGCACCCCAGGCTTAAGCCTAGAGCGCATATATAGTCACATCTAAAATTACATATGTTCCCTACGCTGGTAATTAGCCAGATCAGGTTCTAAGAGTAAGTATCTCACGGATACAATCTCAACCAGCCAACACTGGTCCCCCTACATTGAAAAAAAGCTATTCAATTCATTCTAATTAAGAATCTTCACTTCTTATCTTGCCACAGATCAAAAAATAAAACAAGAGAGAAGGGACGTTTCACTGCTTCCAAAGGAAGCAGTGAAACGTCCCTTCTGTTACCCCTTTAGGATGCCATATATTCCGATTACATCATCATTTACAAATAGAGGTGCCATTTCTACGGCTAATTCAATCCGTTCTCCAGACTTATTGCGAATAGCCACCTCCGTATTTTCAATAAGTCCTTCCTCTGCTTTGATAAAAAGATAGTATAGAAGGTTGGAGTCGATTTCTTCAATAACGAGAGAATTTAATCTAGAACCGCGAAGCTCTCTGATTGAATAACCAGTTAAATTTTCTACAGACTCATTACCGTTTAAAATAATCCCTGATAAATCAAAAGAAAGAATGGCGTCGGGATTATACTGATAAAATGATTGATAGTAGTTTTTGTTTTCTTTTAAAATCTTTTTACAAGAGATATCCATTGTTTGTTCTCCTTATGCGTCAAAAATTCTTAGTAGAGTTACTTTCCGTTTTGATAAAACTTGTACAGGTTACGATGGCGAATGAATTTATGAGATTGATAGGATCCATTTACACGATGTTTTTCGGACCAATATTTATGATAGCGAGAGAGTACCAAACGATAAATTTTCAACATAGTTCCTCCTCTATTTATAGTTCATTAAAACGAACAATATAGGAAACAAATTTCAGAAGTATAAAACGGTAATTATTAATATTTAGCTACAACATCCTAGGTATTTACTATTTTAACAGTTGTTTTCGGCTTATTAAAGGGACGTTTGGTCACATTATATAGAAAAAAACAGTTTTTTTATAATTCTTTTGAACTACAATAGATTATGGAATAAGTATGTTATATACTTGTTTAAAACGTTCTTAATAAAGAAATTTTAAGGTGATATATTGTTAATAAATATCATTTTTTGTTTATATTTGTAGAATAGTAAAGTATAATGTACAAAAGACTATAGAATTCAGTCGGAAAATCACGAAATGATGTATTTTTTTTCTGCTATAAATAAAGAAAAAATCGAATAATCTTATGTAAAGATTAGGGAGGAATTTAGATGGGGAAATGCTTTGGAAAAAAAGAAGAAAAAGACCAAAATAAACTGGAAAGTATGGATCATGATTTATTAATCAAAGCATCTGCCAATAATTATGATGATAATAAGTTTTGGAGCAAGCTCAAATCAGCAGCTGTAAAAATGGGATCTAAACTTGTTTATTACAGCTTGATCCTGTTTTATGCGATGAAGGATCCTAATGTTCCGACAAAGGCGAAACTAACTATCGCAGGAGCATTAGGGTATTTGATCCTGCCGGTCGATGTCATCCCTGATATGATACCAGCTATTGGATTTACCGATGATCTGGCAATTATTGTTTATGCCATTTACCAAGTGGGATCTCACATAGGTGAAGACACGAAAATCAAGGCTTACACAAAAATAAAGGATTGGTTTGGAGAAGGGCTGGACAATATTGACGAAAAGTTTTTGCCGACAGACAAATAAAAAATGATTTACATTATTTAAAGCTAAAGAGCTCGTTTAAAAAGGTTTTCCGGACCCTTTGTTAAACAGGCTTTTTTTTTATACACAGAAAGTATAGATTCGGACCATGTTTCTAAAAGGGAGTTTGAAAATTTTCAGAGATAGTTGTTTCTTTTCAAAAAGAAGGGCTCGAATCCTCTCTAGGCTGAAGCTTTCCGTGGGGCAATGCTTCAGCCTCCATGGGGAATTTTAAATCTGTGAGACCCCACAGAGCGTTCGTTTGCTCGAGGAGGCTTGCAATCATCCATGGAAAGGGAGCGGTAATTCTTCCAACTCCTTGATAAAGAAGCAACAAAATAAATACGGAGACTCAAAGTTTATTCAAAAGACTGCCAAAGTTCTTTATTTTAGAGGTGTTTATTATAAAAAAATATTTTAATGGGTATCCGACAAATTCTGACTGACTTATTATTAGGTATAATGTTATGGTACTAAATATGATATATTCAGCGAATATCGTTTATATGAGTCTATAATCTAGTCTTTGGTACTGAATAAGTTTAGACATGATAGTTTCAATAATTAGAGATATACATTGGTATTGAGAAGAATATTTTCTTCCTTCTTATGCTAAAATTAATAAGCGAAGGATGTATAAGATGACAACACCACTATTAGTAGAGGCTATTGCTGTAAGAAAAGCAGAAATCGCGTATGAGATTAACCTCATTGAGACCACTCCGAGTCAGGATAAAGAAGGAGCTTTGTTTGACTTGAGTCATTATCTTCCTCGTTTACGAGCAAGACTTCAAGAAGTGGTGTATCTGATTTCTTTCTATTCATACGAAGAACAATCTGCCATCGAACACCAATATAATGCGTCTTATGAAAAAATAAGCAAAGATAATACACTGCGTTTTAATTATCATTTGGATCCGTAGAAACGGTTCTCAGCTTCTTTTCAAGTTACTCTTAGTTCACGAGACTATAAACACTCGTAAACTCAAAATAATTTTACTAAAAAGGATTTCATAACTATGACATTAAACAAAACATTCTCCTGGACAGCTGCGGTTAGCTGGATGGCATTAATCTTTTATCTATCACATCAGCCGGCAACGGAATCCAGCGAGTTGAGTACAGGTATTACAGAGATTATTAAATCCACCGTGGAAAGTATCGCTCTTAACCTAAGTTTTGATATAAGTAATTTTAATTATATAGTAAGAAAAAACGCTCATTTCTTTGCTTATTTGACACTTGGGATTTTGACACTACATGCGCTGAGGAAGAGTGGTGAGCGTAGTTTTAGGGATGCAACTGTAGCTTCACTAATTGTTATTCTATACGCTGTTTCAGATGAAGTACATCAGTTATTTATCCCTGGCAGAAGCGGGGAAGTAGGGGATGTCTTGATTGATAGTTCAGGGGGCATTGTTGGGATTGGATTGTATATGGTGATTGTTAGAATAAAGTCAATAAGAAGTCCATAATGAAAATTAGTTAACGTCAAGAAGCTGAACGAAGAGCAAGTTGTCTTAGCTTATGAGCTTTCTGGAAGTGTGATGATGTTGGCGATAAGATTGGGTACAATATCACGAAAGAATCCACTTGAGCAGAGAACTTAGAAAAAGTGTAGAGAGAAATGCCGTTTAATAGTATAGACAAGATTTTACATGATAAATATATAAAAACCGATGAGAGTCCTACATTCGCTTTACGTAGGGCTTGTTGCTATTATCTTGCAAAGTAAATTTTATTTCATTAGTCGGACCTCGTTTTCGGATAAACTTTTGTCCCTGAAACTCTTACAATCTAGTGAATACCTATGTAAGTATGGTAATATATGGTCATTTTTTTGGAGGTGCGTAAGGTTATGCAAAAAGTAATAGCTATATTTTCTACTGTACTGGTCTTTTTAATAGTTTTTTCCGGCGAGACACATGCTATGGAGCAAACATTTGATCAGGAAGGGCAATTTGAACAACAATTGAAAGATGGTTTATCTGTGATAGTTAATAATGAACCATTTGATTCAACAGTTACATTTTTAGACAACCAAGAAAAGTTATATACAAAAGAAATACAATTAGGTTATGCAGAAGGTATCTATGAGTTTAAAGATTATTACATAGTAAGTAATCGCATAGATGGTAGTGGGGGATTTCTAAACTTCGACGTCTATGAAACTAGCGATGAAAATGTAAACTTGATTTTCCAATCGCAGGCTTATAAAAAAGGAAAACTTTCCGTAGAAGATGGCTTAATAAAAGTTTCTTTTTCAGACGACGAAAATAGTCTGTTAGTTGATGAGTATGCTATTGAAGACGGAGAAACTTCCTTGATAAATAGCTTTGAAGAAGACAGTGAAACTCAATTTGGATTCGCGGCAGCATCTCAATACAGTAATCCGCCGTATCATGAGATTGACAAACTATTAACGGAAAAGGCACTTGATGCGAATGTTCCACCCGAAATAGTTAAGGCTATTGCCTACCAAGAAAGTGCTTGGGATCATTACAAAAATGGTGAACCAAATGTTTCTAATGATGGTGGCGTAGGAATTATGCAAGTCACTGATCAAAAATATAATCAAGAAAAACTAACCCACGATATTGAGTACAATATTGAAATAGGGATTAAATTACTTTTGGAAAAAAAGGCCTGGGCTGATTCCAAAAAAATACCTAAAATAAATGATGATTCAGCTGAAATCATTGATCACTGGTACTTTGCAGTCATGGCTTATAATGGATTAGTCCAAACGAATAGTCCAATTAAAAGTGAGGATGGCGAGAGGAATACTGATGCCTATCAAGAGAAAGTTTTCCAAAAAATTAGTACAACTAATAACGGAATCGGCTTCACTAGCCTGCCTATCTCTTTATCAGACTTGGATTACAAAACAGGTGGTCAATTAGGATTTCACACACTTTCTTATTCTTTAAAGCAAGTGCAGCCAACAAGGTATGATGTTGAAAAGAATTCATTTATCACTTTAACGTCCAATGCAAATTTAAGAGAAAAACCGCTAATTGGGGATAATATAAAGAAGGAACTAGTTAAAGGAGATATTCTTACTGTACTAGATTCTTTTTCCTATGGAGAATCACGACCCTTTAATCGAGCAAATCAATTTGTTTGGTATTACGTGGAGCAGTCAAATGGGACAAAAGGATATGTTGCTTCTGGAACTGTTAAGCCGCTAGGGAAGAGAGTTTCTGGCAGTTCAAGATTCGAGACAGCAGTAGAAATTTCAAGGCAAGGTTGGGAGCAAGGTGCTGAAACTGTGGTTCTAGCTACAGGTATGGACTATCCCGATGCTTTAGCAGGAGGGCCACTGGCATACAAGCATAACGCCCCGATTCTATTATCATTAAAAGATCGTTTGACTGCAGCTACTAAAAAGGAAATTGCTAGATTGGAACCTAGTAAAATTATCATTTTAGGCGGTGTAGGTGCAATAGGCGATGAAGTGAAATTAGAGCTAGAGGATATGGGATTAGGTATATCCATTGATCGAATTGCGGGAAGCAACCGCAGTGAGACAGCTAGATCAATTGCTGAAGAACTAGGAACGGTTGATAAAGCCATTGTAGCATATGGATGGAATTTTCCAGATGCGCTGGCAATTGCTCCTTATGCCGCTAAAATGGGCTATCCAATTTTACTTACACAGACTAACCGTTTGCCGGATGCTACAGTGGATTTTTTATCAAGTGTAGAGGAAACTATTGTCGTTGGCGGAACGAGTATTATTCCAAAAGAACAGCTAGATGAAATGAATAACCCTGATCGGATTTCGGGACCTAATCGTTATGAGACCGCTTTGGAAATCGTTGAAAAGCTAAATATGGGTAAACCCAAAGTCTTACTTGCTACAGGACAGAATTATGCTGATGCCCTAACTGGCTCTGTACTTGCTGCGAAACAGGATCGTCCTGTACTTTTAGTGCATAGTGAATTTGTTCCGAGTGCAGTAGGTAAATATTTAAACAATCAGGTGATTTGGGACTATACAGTTATTGGTGGTAGAGCTGCAATCTCTCCGGATGTACTGAAAGAATTAAATTGACGTTGTTTTAATTGATATAAAATTGTAAAACGAGTGAGTAGAGTTACGATAAAATAAAGACTAATTAATCACATATCCTTTTGATTAATTAGTCTTTTTGCTTATAGAGTAAGAATGTATAAGATGACTGCTACCTTTACACCACACGTTATCAAGGGAAACCCACCCCCGAGTAGCACCTACACGTACTACGTAGGTGCTACTCGGGGGTGACGAAAGATCAAGCTGTATTTAACAAAAGAGGCTATGGGTTTTCGGACGCTAAAATAGTATAAAGAGTGTTCCTTTATACAACAATTTTCGTGAGGCTAAATAAGTGGTTGACACCTTAACAAATCGGGTATTGATATGATAACTTTATTTTTTATTGTATCAAACTAGTACCGAATAAACTTTTAACAAAAAAGTAATCTGTATAGTAAAAATCTAGTATAATGATTATTATAAAGAAATTAATAGAGAAATGACATAATATGTAATGGTCAATAGAACAATATATTGTGTGGGAGGGCTTTTATTGAAATATTTTACCACGTTATTATTTTTAATCATTTTTTTAAACTTTTCATCTCAAGTAATATCTGCAGAAGAAAAAGAAATATTAGTAAAGTTAAAAGCGGATTCTGAAGAGATTGTTAGCCAATATCAAGTAGCTAAAGATGAGGGAGTTTCACATAAAATACTGGCAATCCCCGAAGAGGAATATGATGAGACTCTGAAAAAACTGGAATCGGATCCGAGAATTGAATATGTTGAGGAAAAAATTCCTTTTCATTATTTAACAAATGACTCGTTCATCGTGCACCAGCAAAGCGATTTTCAACTAATAAATGTCTCACAAGCATGGGAACAGTATAACCCTAAAAAGAAACCAATAATTGCCGTCTTGGATTCAGGGGTGGATGTATTTCATAGGGATGTAACAAACAAAATTTATAAGCCATATAATGTATTAAACTCTTCTAGCAACGTTAGAGACAACGTTGGTCATGGAACACATGTTGCAGGAATCGTTGGTGCTGAAACAGGTAATGGTATTGGGGTGGCCTCTATTGTGAAAGATGCCTATCTAATGCCTGTAAAAGTAGGGGATGAGTTTGGAGGCAGTAATTTAAGTCTCGCACAAGGAATTAATTATGCAACGGAAAACGGTGCTACTATTATTAACATTAGTCTCGGAAGTTACGAATATTCCAAAGTTGTTCACGAAGCTGTTCAACATGCAGTGGAAAAGGGAATTTTTATTATAGCTGCTGCCGGAAATGATGGCACAAATTCAAAAATGTATCCAGCAGCATATAAAGAGGTATTAGGTGTAGCTGCAATAGATAGTAAGAGGGATAGACTTACAGACTTCTCAAATTTTGGAGATTGGGTAGATGTATCCGCACCAGGATCCTCTATATTTAGTACTTGCTCAAAAGGAATTATTTCGCCATTTAAGGATTGTGAAGTTACGGATGATTATATGTATTCGTCTGGTTCTAGTATGTCGTCACCAATGGTTGCTTCTATGGCAGGTTTATTATCAAGTCAGGACCCGGAGTTAACAAATCACCAAAAACGGCATATTATTGAAGAATCATCAAATATAGATTCAAGTGATGCCGTAAAGTATAAGCATGGACGTGTGGATGTACTTTCTTCTTTAGAATTATACCATTCGGAAAATCGTTTATCAGGAAAGACTTCTGTTCATACGTCGAGTGAAATAGCTAAGTATGGTTGGGATACCGTTGAGAGAGCCGAGTTAAAGCCAACTGAAAAGGACATGAATACAGAGTTATTGAATAGGTCGGGAAAATATGCTTTACTGGCTAGCAATCAGTCTTTCTCTGATAGTCTAGCAGCTAGTGCACTGGCTGCTAAACTTGATGCCCCGATATTTTTAACATTTCCTAATAAAATGTATGACGTCACAGCTTCAACAATGCATGAACTCGGGGTCACTGATGTCATATTATTAGGTGGGGAAAATGCGATTCCAAAAGAAATTGAAAGACTGTTAAAGCAAGAGTTTAATATTTTACGTTTGAGCGGAACTGATCGATTTTCTACATCTGTAGAAATCAATGATTACGTGGCAAAACAAGGGGGAGAAGTTATCATAACATCGGGAATGGACTTTCCAGATGCTCTTTCTATCTCCTCCTATGCGTCCACCTCACAGATTCCTATCGTCTTTGTTCATAAAAATGGAATACCTGATAAAACGGAAGAATTTTTACAGAAGTATAATTTTGAAACTGCTTATGTTGTAGGCGGAACTGCTGCGGTATCTGATAGTATTTTTAAAGAGTTAGGGAAACTTTCTAATCCTATTAGAATTTCAGGCAAAGACAGATATGAAACAAATGTTGAAATAATCAACTACTTTGATAAGGGTCAATCAAAAGAAGTAATATTTGCAACTGGAAAAAGTTTTCCAGATGCACTTGCAGGAGGAATTTTAGCTTCTAAACAAAATGCAGCACTGCTACTTGTAAACAAAGAACAAATTCCTACTTCTATTAAGAAGTATTTAATTGACAAAGTGGAAAACTCAAGAGAAGTAGTGGAATTCCAAACCTTAGGTGGAACTATAGCAATTCCATCCAATGTGAAATGGAAACTTGATAATCTTATCTATGAAAGTTATTACGAAGGTAAATATGAATAATTTGTTTATTAAATAAAAAAGCTATCTAGTACTGAACATTAGAGGTTTTTAATAATGCCAAACGCTTTTCATGTTATTTTCTGTTGTTTAACAAAGTTTGGAACAGAATTATTACCCTATTTGATAAAAGTCGTCTTCTAGTGCCCAATTTTCATAGGACATTAAATTCTCTATATACTTTTTCTGTAAGTATTCATCTTCTGATGTAATCGTCATATTCCATGGTTTCCTGTAATTGATCTGGAATATAAAAATGATCAATATCTACTTGGACAGAAATATTGTTTTCTCAAAGCTTTCCCACTTTCGGCGTGATCAGGATGAGGTTTATCGCTCATCACATGGTGATTGACACGTTCATGTTCCTCATCAAATACAAGTAATAATGGGAATGACATCCGATATCTGTATTTGACCATCACGCAGATCAAAGTTATAGAAATTTTTTTCTGATCAAGGCTGGTAGTACATCATACCTCTTGACTTAATGCTTATATTTGTAGGATTGGTATTAACGTCTTTATTCGATTTTAATAAAGAATATGGTCTCCATCGTTTGCATTAATCTCAAGTGAAATTATCATAACTATACTTGGTTTTAATCATAAAACTATTGATTGCAAAGAATTAATCATCCATTTATTGAAGGTGTTTTATGGTATTTAGAGGCATTCGAAAAAAAGTTTTCTGATATATTTCGGAAAGATGATTGTTATTTCACAGGTTGCTTTAATTCCCGTGCCATGGTCCAAGGAAGGTCGTTCTATTTCAAATGTACTTTATTATATGGCTGATGCATTAACCAATTACCCTCACTTACTTTATGCATTTACATTCGTGATTTTTGGGTTCAATTATCATATTTTTGTTACGGGAAACACAGCTATTGATGCTTTAAAGTCTACCGTTGTTTCTGACTATTCTCATCCTGTGTTAGAATCTATTGGCGAAGATAACATGATTTTATTAACGTCTCATCGGAGAGAAAACTTAGGGAAACCGATGGAAAATATTTTTAAAGCAGTGAAAAGGATCGTGAATGAGAATCCAGGAGTCAAAGTAGTTTATCCAGTACACTTAAATCCAGTGGTCAAAGAAATTGCTGACAGAATTCTAGGAAATGACGATCGGATTCGATTGATTGAACCACTAGGAGTGAGAGACTTTCATAATTTCTCTTCAAAAGCACACATTATTTTAACAGATTCAGGTGGGATTCAAGAAGAAGCTCCGTCATTAGGAAAGCCAGTACTCGTTTTAAGGGACACAACAGAACGGCCTGAGGGTATGAAAGCAGGTACGCTAAAATTAGTAGGGACAGATGAGGAAGCTGTTTATAAATCAACTAATGAGCTTTTGAATAACCAAGACATTTATGAAAGAATGTCAAAAGCTTCAAATCCTTATGGAGATGGATATGCTTCGAAAAGGATAATTGAAGCGATTTTGTTCCACTTTGATAAATCGAAAAATAAGCCAGAAGACTTTAATGTCTTTGAATAAGTTAAGAGAAATTAAATAGAGGGAGCAGGTGTCTTAATAGATGCCTGCTTTTGTTTTTTTTACTAAAAGTAATAAAGATTGTCTAAGGAAACTAAAAACTATTTTTATTTAATTTTGGAGAATGAAATGATTTGAATATGTTCATGAGTTAACAAAATCCATAAAAAAGATGAGTCATTACAGTAACCAGATGATTTTTCTATTGAAAGATTACAATTGATCAAAGAGGAACTAAATAAACATCTCCAACAAAGAAAAACTCATCGAATAGAAATATGTATTTATATGTCGTCTCACTGCGACGATTTTACTGAATTTATTAATTTTCATAGGTAAATTTCACTTAAGTGTTAAAAGAACCCAAAACTTGTCGATAAGAAGTATATAATGTAGAAAGAAGAAAAAGGAGGAGGAAATATATTGTTAAAGAAGTTTGCAAAATTATTTATTATTAGCCCGATCATTTTACTAGCATTCACACTACTCACTCACACTACATATGCAGAAATAAATTTCGAAAGAATCTCAGGGGATGACCGTGTTAATACAGCAATTGAAATTTCGAAAAAAGGTTGGCCAAATGGTGTTAGTAACCAAGAAAAAACCGTGATAATTGCTAGAGCCGATCATCCGGCTGATGCGCTTTCTAGTGCAGGATTAGCAGGTTATAAGAATTCACCAATATTACTTACTTTCCCAAATCAATTAAATAGTAAACTAGAAACTGAGTTAAAAAGATTGAAAGCCGAAAAAGTTTATCTATTAGGTGGGGAAGCAGCAATAAGTGACAATGTTTCTAACAGGTTAGCTGCAATGGGTATGGAAGTAGAAAGAATTAGTGGTGATACCCGATATGAGACAGCATTAGCAATTAACAATAAAATTGGAAATGCAAAAGATGGCCATGCTTTACTAGTTAATGGAGTAACTATCGCTGACGCTCTTTCCGCTTCGGGTGTTGCGGCTACTACAGGTCTACCAGTTTACCTTACTACAGAAAAGTCACTGTCCGTTAATCTACCTTCTGAAGTTAATGAAGTAACGATTATCGGGGGCACGAGTGTTATTAGTGATAATATACTTAAAGATTTAAATACTCAAGGCATTAAAACCAATCGTCTTAGCGGGTCAAATCGTTTTGAAACAAATTTAAAAGTAAATAATCATTTCAAATTTACTGGAAATGATTCAATTTTAGTAAGAGGACTATCTAGCAGTACAAATAAAGAAGATTATCCAGATGCGGTAGCAGCGGCCGGGTTATCTTCACAATTAGGTGCGCCTGTGGTTTTGACACATCCTACACAAGGACAAGAAGATATTAGAAACTATCTAGGGGCTCGTACTGGTTCTACATATGTTATGGGTGGAGAAGTTGCCATTGCTAGTGTCGTTCTTAATCATCTCAACAATGTGTTCTCGGATGATTCCGTAACAAATGCGACAGTAAACGCAAAGTCAGGGGTTAATATTCGTAATGCACCAAACGGAACAGTACAAGGAAATCTATCAAAAGGAACATTAGTAGAGATTCATGATTTTGAAGGTGATTGGGCTAAAGTAAGATATAATGGCAACTGGGGCTATGTCCATTCATTCTATCTGTCGATAAAGGGAGATAATCATCTCCTTCGAGGTTACACAATCGTAGTTGACCCGGGACACGGAGCACATGATTCAGGAGCTGCGGCTAACGGAATAAAGGAAAAAGACGTTGTTTTAGATATAGGTCTCAGACTCGAGAAAAAATTAAAAAGCTCCGGTGCAAATGTTGTTATGACTCGTAGAACAGATGTATTTTTAACTTTATCAGAAAGAGTGCAAGTAGCTGAAAAAGCTAATGCAGATACGTTCATTAGTGTTCATGCAAATGCTAACAATTCCGAAAAGGCAAATGGCATTGATACTTTTCACTATGGAAAATATAGCAAAACGGAAAGTGAAGAATTAGCAAAGAGTATCCAAAAAAGATTAATCTATGATACTGAAGCTACTGATAGAGGTACACCCGTTGGTAACTTCCATGTTATTCGAGAAAGTAGAATGCCATCAGTGTTAGTAGAAACTGGATTTATTACTAATAAAGCTGAAGCAGAAAAATTTAAAACTTCTGCTTATAAAGAAAGTGTTGCAGAAGCAGTCTATCAAGGCATTATTGATTTTCATAAATAATTGTTTGGTACAGCTTGAAATTTTGGCAAAACATTGTTGACTAAAATAAATAAAGATAGACTACCAA
>NZ_JBIMEV010000075.1:0-17124 GCF_051262595.1 Salipaludibacillus sp. CF4.18 | reverse complement strand
GCTCTCCAGCGCCGATGATAGTTGGGGGTTTCCCCCTGTGAAAGTAGGACGCCGCTGGGCAATTATGAAAAGACATTCTCTTAGGAGAGTGTCTTTTTTGTGGTTTTAAAGGGTTATGTATTTGTAATCTTGAGGTAGGTGCTACGGCGGTAGCACCTACCAACGTAGCAGGTAGAAATCGGGAGTATGAGCGAGAATAAGCGAGATTGAAAAGCTCTTTTTGAGGTAGGAAGAAACGAGAATAAGTGACATGAAATTAGCACTTTATATAATGACATACTTAAATGCCTACTCTAATAAAATCGCCCGATTACGCCAAGTGCAACTGCCTCTAACTGATTAATAACACTCCGTGAAAACAACTGACTCTAAATGGACGTACCATACTTGAAACACCCTTTTTAAACTAAAACCACACTATTTTTACCAACTTCATATAACTTATTACAAATAAATTCGAAAACAAAGATATGACATAAAAAATATTAGAATTTAAAGGAATTATTAACTGTCTAATGATACAATAAAACTAGTTATAAAGAATTAATAGAGAGGTATACATATGAAAAAAGTAGGGATTACATTTTTGGTGAGTTTGCTTGGTACAGTTTTGTTCTATTTAGTCACAAGTAGTATGTTTAATTCGTTTGAAGCACTTGTATTATTAGGCGTTATTTTTATTCCGTTTTTATTAAAAGATGTGATTGAGTTGAAAAGAAAATCTAATCCAGATGCCCAAAACGCTGTAGTTACTGATATACAGAAATACGAGCACCAGGAAGAGTCAAATGCCGAAGAGAATTCTTCGCTCGATAAATATGAAGAATTAACTAGGAAATTAGAAGAGCAATTGGTAAACCAAGAAGATGAGTATATGACCTTTAATTCTATTGTATTTCAATTAGCAGAGGGAATTCAAACACAATCTGTTTCTGCTGAGGATAGTTCTAAAGGCATGAATGAAATGGCTGCGGGGATTAATAGTATAGCTGAGAAAACTAGCTTAGCTGCATCGGCATCCACAGAGGCAGCTAAAGCAGCAAATGAAGGAAAAGTTCAGATGGGCGAGCTAGGGGAACAGATGGAACGAATTATTCAGACGTTTGGCGGTTTGGGTACTACTGTGGAAGAGTTTAATGAGAAGTCGAAGGAAATTGGTAAGATAATTAATGATATTAGAGGGATTGCGGATCAAACAAACTTGTTATCTTTAAATGCAAGTATTGAGGCAGCAAGAGCTGGTGCTGAAGGTAAGGGATTTGCGGTGGTTGCACAAGAAGTAGGGAAATTGTCGAAGCAGTCTAATGAGTTTGCTGAGCAGATTACGATCTTGGTTTCCACGATTCAGGATAAAGCCGGTAACGCTCAGGAAGCAATGGATACGTCCCACGAAGAATTGAACAAAGGAAAGCAGCTTGTAAAAGAGTCAGATAGCTCCTTTGAGGGGATTATGAGTTCGTCTCAGTTAGTGCATGGACAAATTGAAGAGATTACTGCTATTAGTCAGGAGATGGCTGCTGGTTCAGAGCAAGTTGCTGCCAGTATGACGGAAATCTCGAATGTAGCAAACAAGTCCAGTGAGCAATTTAATGAGCTTATTCCTGTGGTCATTAGCCAATTTGATTCAACGAATATGATGGTTGATTCTTTGAAAGAAATGAAGGCTGTTGGGAAGAACCCACACGAAGAAGAAAATTCGGTGAAACCAGCTTAATTTGATGGAAATGAGCTAGGCATCCTATTGCTTAGCTTTTTATGTGGTAAAAACAGGGGATTGTATTTTTGGATAAGATATTGTCAAAAAAATCGTGAATCATGTATGATAGTAAGAAAGTAATTATTGAGATAAGGGGTTGAAGTCTTTTGCGTTTTCAAACTAAGAATGTACACTTTCAACATAAAATGGATTCAACGGAGGTAAGTAAAACAAAGCCTATTTTTCAAACCTCGGCATTTTCATTTGAAAACTTCGACGATATGGAAGGATTTTTTGAAGGAAAGAAGAATTATTTATACTCAAGAATGGGTAATCCGAATACAGATGATTTAGGTAAAGGGGTTGCGGATCTTGAAGGAGCAGAAGCAGGGGTTGCTACTTCATCTGGCTTATCTGCTATACTTGCTGGGATTTTATCTGTTGCTAAAGCAGGTGATCATGTTGTCGCTACACAGGATCTTTATGGAGGAACGTATCAATTATTAGCTCGAGAACTACCTGATTTAGGAATTTCAGTTAGTTTTGTTAATTTTGAAAGCCGGGAAGAGATTGAGGAAGCGATCACTGAGAACACTGTTTTACTTTATTCTGAATCCGTGACGAATCCGTTATTGCGAGTGGAAGATTTGACGGGAATGGTGAAAATTGCAGCGAGCCATAAATTAAAAACAATGGTTGATAATACGTTTGCTACGCCTTACTTAATTCGACCTCATGAAGCGTCCGTAGATATTGTTGTACATAGTGCTACAAAGTATATAGGTGGACATAGTGATGTAACGGCTGGAGTTGTTACTGGAAATTTTGATTTAATGACAAAAGCACAAGGAAAAGTTTCTAATTTAGGTAGTAATCTTGGACCTATGGATGGCTGGCTTGCTTGCCGTGGTTTAAAGACGTTAAGCCTTCGCATGCAAAAACAATGTGATAATGCACAGGAATTAGCGAAAGCTTTGAGAGATAATGCCATGATCAAGCAGGTGCATTATCCTACGGCTGTTTCTCAACACGGTAATGGAGCGATTGTGACAGTTGATTTCACAGATGAGCTGAGTGTCCATGAGTTTTCGAAGCGACTTGAATGGATCAAAATAGTTCCGACATTAGCTGGATTGGAAACATCCATTACCTATCCCGCCGGAACCTCTCACCGATCAATGCCGAAAGAGATGCGCGAGAAATTAGGTGTGACAGATTCGATGATTCGTATTTCCGTTGGGATTGAAGATGCGGAAGATATCATTGCTGTCTTTAAGAAGGCATTATCATAAATAGTTGAAAAAGGGGGAGGAATCCTCCTTTTTTTGATATAATGAGCACGATGCGACTAACATTGACTAGTGGAGAGGACACATTTTATGAATAATGAATTTGATTGGATTAAAAGTGTGACACCAACAAAGACGTACCATTCTTCTGTAAAGGTTGGAATAGGAGATGATGCGGCGATTTACAGCCATGGGCCTAATGAGGAATCGGTTGTTGCTGTAGATACGATGGTCGAAGGTGTTCATTTTAGAAAAGATACGATGCCAATTAAATCCATTGGGTATAAGGTGCTTGCTGTAAATCTTAGTGATATGGCCGCCATGGGAGCTTCACCACGGTATTTTCTCGTATCCATTGCTATTCCGAAACAGGGATGGTCGCTGGAAGAGACGACGGAAATCTATGCCGGGATGAATGAACTTGCTGAGAGGTGGCAAATCGATCTCATAGGTGGTGATACGGTTTCTACGAAGGGGCCACTGGTTATTACTGTTACCGTAATTGGCAGCGTGATTACCGGTAAAAGACTGCTTCGGTCGAACGCGAAACCTGCAGATATCGTATTTACTACAGGGCAATTAGGTTTGTCTGCCTATGGTTTGGAGATGCTTCTAGAAACGGGATTAAAAGTAATGGAAGATATCTCCTTACGACCTTTTATGAAAGCTCATCAAAAACCGGAGCCACAACTCGAGGCAGGAGGTCTTCTTGCGGACTCAGGGTATCGCATTAGTTTAAATGATATTAGTGACGGTATTGCCCATGAAGCGAAAGAGATTGCTGGAGCGAGTGATGTAGATATTATCATAGATTGGGATAAGTTAGTGATCAGGGAAGAATTTTTAGAACATTCTTTGGAAAAACAAGAAGAATGGGTGTTATACAGTGGCGAAGATTTCCATTTAGTAGGAACAATGTCGGAAGCAGACTTTGAAAAAATCAGCATAGTTTTCAAAGAACATGATTTGCAAATACACGCGATTGGAAATGTGGAAACAGGAGAAGGTCGTGTATTTTTAGAACGAAGAGGTAATCGATCGCCAATTAAAAAAGCAGGTTACCATCATTTTTAGAAGCAGGAGTTGCGTGAAATGAATCAAAAATGGACAAGGACCACTTATAACCCGGAGGAAACGGACGGCTTTGCCAGGAGTCTTGGAACACTATTGAAAGCTAACGATGTGCTGACGCTGGAAGGAGATCTTGGCACGGGGAAAACGACGTTTACGAAGGGATTAGCTAGAGCGATTGGCGTTACTAAAACAGTAAATAGCCCAACGTTTACGATCATGAAAGAATACAAAGGAAGGTTACCCCTTTATCATATGGATGCGTATCGAATCGAGGATGATATGGAGGATCTTGGGTTGGATGAGTATTTTGAGGGTGATGGCGTGACAGTTGTTGAATGGCCAAAGATGATAGGCGATCAACTGCCTGGAGAAAGACTAGACATTTATATTGAGTATGGGAAAGAACTAGACTCCAGAGTTTTTCGGTTTCATGCTCATGGTCAACGATATGACAAATTGTGTGAGGAGTTATTTCAACTATGAATATATTAGCCATAGATACATCCACGTATGTCATGGGAGTAGCCATTTTGAGAGATGGTGTCCCTGCTGGTGAGATGAGAACTCATTTGAAGAAGAACCATTCCATTAGACTAATGCCGGCGATCAGGGCTTTATTTGAGGAAGTAGACATGAAACCAGCAGAGTTGGATCGAATTGTCGTATCGGAAGGTCCCGGATCTTATACAGGTGTTAGAATAGGAGTAACTACTGCTAAAACAATGGCGTGGGCACTCAATAGACCAGTGATTGGTGTTTCGAGCATGGAAATGCTTGCGCAAAATGGCCGGTATTTTAATGGGGTCATATCGCCTTTTTATGATGCGAGGCGTGGACAAGTGTTTACAGGCTTATACAGAAGTATGAGTAACGGGATTATTAGAGAGTCTGAAGATCTGATTACGCTTCATGACGGCTGGCTGAAGGCTCTTAAGGAGCAAGGCGAACCGGTTTTGTGCGTCAGTCCGGATATGGAGAAGCATAAGGAACTCATTCAACAGGAATTAGGGGACTTAGCGATAATTGGTACGGAGATAGATGCCTTGCCGAGCCCACTGGAACTAGCTAGAATTGGAATGAGGAAAGACGTTGTGACAACAGCACATGAGTTTTCTCCTAATTATTTAAGATTAGCAGAGGCGGAAGCGAAATGGCTTGAGAAAATAAAGGACGAGAAGAAACGTTGACATTAAGGAGAATCAATTATGGAAGAGGTCGTTCAAGTCAGGCTTATGGAGCTTGGCGATTTAAAGCAGGTCATGGAATTAGAAGAGGAATGCTTCTCTACTCCGTGGACGTATGATGCTTATTTTAACGAATTAACGAAAAATCAGTTTGCCTATTATATCGTGGCAGAGACGGAGGATAAAGTCGTTGGATACTGTGGGCTATGGGTCATAGTAGACGAAGCACATATTACAAATATTGCCGTATCACCTTCCTTACGAAGGCAAGGTGTCGGGGAATATATACTACGGGGCAGTATGGAAATGGCGAAGACACTTGGAGCAGAAAAAATCAGTTTAGAAGTTCGCGTCTCCAATGACCCTGCGCAAAAATTATATCGAAAGTTTGGATTCCAAGATGGTGGAATTCGCAAGAACTATTATACAGATAACCAAGAGAATGCGTTGGTCATGTGGGCGGTGCTAAACGAATGAGTGAAAAGGATACATTAATAGTAGGAATTGAGACCAGCTGCGATGAGACAGCCGTAGCCGTTGTGAAAAATGGGCGTGAGATTCTCAGTAACGTCGTTTCTTCGCAGATCGAGAGTCATAAACGGTTTGGAGGAGTAGTTCCCGAGATTGCTTCAAGGCATCACGTGGAGCAAGTAACCGTGATTATTGAAGCGGCGATGACAGAAGCGGATGTCACGTTTGCGGAAGTGGATGCAATTGCCGTTACAGAAGGACCAGGATTAGTCGGGGCTTTGTTAGTAGGTGTAAATGCCGCGAAAGCTTTGGCGTTTGCTGTGGATAAACCGTTAATTGGTGTGCACCACATTGCTGGTCATATTTATGCGAATCATATTGTAGAAGAACTGACTTTTCCGTTGCTGACACTGGTTGTGTCCGGCGGCCATACCGAATTAGTATACATGGAGGAGCACGGATCCTATGAAGTCATCGGTGAGACACGGGATGATGCTGTAGGGGAAGCGTATGATAAGGTGGCTCGAACAATTGGGTTACCTTATCCTGGTGGACCTCATATCGACAGACTGGCGGCAGAGGGCGAACCAGTGATTACCTTCCCACGCTCATGGTTAGAGCCAGGCTCGTATGATTTTAGCTTCAGTGGATTAAAATCCTCTGTTATTAACACGTTGCATAATGCAAAGCAACGAGGCGAATCGTGGACGAATGAACAAATAGCGGCTAGCTTTCAAGCGAGTGTGATAGAAGTGCTGGTCGGAAAAACGATGGCAGCTGCAAAAGAAAAGCAGGTAAAACGTGTTTTACTAGCTGGTGGAGTAGCAGCCAACAAAGGTCTTCGAGCAGCTTTGACTAAAGCATGCGAAGCAGAAGGTTTAAGACTAACCATTCCTCCTTTAAAGTTATGCACAGACAACGCAGCTATGATTGCTGCGGCAGGAACGGTGAAATGGAAGCAAGGACGCTTTGCTGATGACAGGTTAAACGGTCATTCAGGTTTGGAATTAAATTAAATAATGAAAGATGGGCACTGAAAAAGTTGATTCGAACTTTATCAGTGCCTTTTTTCTATAGAATTCTTTATTATGTAGAGATTGTTGTATGTATTTGAACAGAGCTACTCGAATTCGCTCTAGGTACGAATTGGGGTCCGAATTGGGGTCAGACCCCCCATTATCTGGGAAATGCGAATATATGATCTTGTTAATAACAGGATATCCACAAGTTGTGGATAATGTGGGTAACTTCATAGTTTTGTTCTATACCAACAAAACTATATGTTAATAATTAAATTGTGGATAAGTAGTAAGTAATGTGAGTACATTACAGGAACACTTTAACAACAGTCTTTTGCTTGTGGATATACCTGTGGATACTGTGGATATGTCAGAATATACTTACGACTTATAAGGAAGCGTTTTAATAATATGTGTATAAGTTATTTTCAGAAAAATGTTATACACATATAAAAAGAAAAACGAAGCATGACAGTATGAAAACTGCCTACTTCGTCTGTTAATAAATAATGATAGCTTTGTTTTGCGATCCGACTCCCTTTAGAAAATAGGGGATATCGATCGTTTCTCTGCTATTCTTCTGTTTGAAGGAGTTCCCATTCCTCTAGAAGGCTTTCGATCGCCTCTTTAGAGTTCTCAAGTTCTTTGTTTAACGCCATCGTTTTCTCATGATCCTGGTTAATCACAGGATCGCAAAGTTCCTCTTCCAGCCTGAGAACAGAAGCTTCTTCCTGTTCAACCTTCTTCTCAATTTCTTCGATTCTGCGTTGAAGTTGGCGCTCTTTCTTTTTGTTTTCCTTATCCTGTTGATAATCCGTCTTGGAATGTTTATCAACCGACTTATCCACAGAACTGGTACTAGCCGCAATTTTTTCATCGGCTAATCGCTTGAACTCTGCTATTTCTTCTTTTTTAGCCACGTAATAATCATAATCGCCAAGAAAGCTTTTCATGGAAGTCGCTGATAATTCTACGACCCTTGTAGCCATCCGGTTCACAAAATAACGGTCATGAGACACGAATAACAGTGTACCGGGATAATCGATTAAGGCGTTTTCCAGCACTTCTTTACTATCTAAATCCAAATGGTTTGTCGGCTCATCCAAGATAAGCAGGTTTGCTTTTTGCATCATTAATTTAGCTAATGCAAGACGAGCTTTTTCCCCACCACTTAGATCAAATACCGTTTTCAACACATCTTCGCCACTAAAAAGAAAGTTTCCGAGTACGGTACGAATATCTTTTTCATTCGTCTGTGGATAATCATCCCATAACTCTTGCAGTACTGTTTTATTCGAGGTTAAGTTTGCTTGTTCCTGGTCGTAGTACCCAATGGTGACACTGCTTCCATATCGAATCGTTCCTTTTTTAGGCTTCAGATTACCCGCAATGGCTTTGATTAAGGTTGATTTACCGATACCATTTGGACCGATCAAGGCAACACTTTCCGAACGGTTCAGCTTTAAATCAATGTTTTCGAATAAAGTAGTATCATTAAAGCCAACAGTTAGATCGTCAATCATGAGCACGTCGTTACCGCTTTGTTTATCAATGTTAAAACGGAAATTAGCCGATTGGTCTTCAGATTTAGGGCGGTTAACCAGATCCATTCTCTCTAACTGCTTACGGCGGCTTTTCGCACGGTTACTTGTGGAGGCACGTGCTAAGTTTTTCTGTACGAATTCTTCGAGTTTCTTTACTTCGCCTTGCTGTTTTTCAAATATTTTCATTTCCTGTTCATGGCGAAGTGCTTTTTCTTCCAAATACTTTGAATAGTTACCGGGATATTTCACAGTCTTTTGAAAAGACAGTTCATACACATTGTCGACAACGCGATCCAAGAAATAACGGTCGTGGGAGACGATTAAAATCGAACCGTCATAGCTGGAAAGATACTGCTCTAACCATGTGAGCGTTTGAATGTCTAAGTGGTTGGTTGGCTCGTCCAATACTAATAAGTCAGGAGCGGAAAGCAATAGTTTTCCTAATGCTAATCTTGTTTTTTGTCCACCGCTTAACGAATGAATCGGAGTTTCATAATCAAAATTGCTGAAATGAAGTCCTGACAAAATGCTGCGAATATCTGCCTCGTATTGAAAGCCTCCACTGTCTTTAAAGTCTTGTTGTAATTGATCATACTCCTCAAGAATTTTCTCGAAATCAGACCTGTCCGGATCGCTCATTTTTTCTTCTAGCTTACGAAGTTTCTGTTCCATCTTCTTGAGCGGTTCAAAAACAAGAAGCATCTCATCCCATATCGAACGAGACGAGTTTAAGCCACTGTCTTGCGCTAGATAGCCTACTTCCACTTCCTTTGGTATGATCAGATCCCCCGAATCATAGGAAAGTTCGCCTGTGATAATTTTCAGGAGGGTGGATTTACCGGCACCGTTTCTACCAACTAAAGCGACTCTCTCGCGACTTTTTATTTCCAGTTTTACATTTGATAGTATTTCATCGGTTCCATATGCTTTCGATAGTTGCACACATTGTAATAAAATCATGATAGTTCATCCTCACCTTAAATGCCGTACCTTTTCACATGATAAGTGTATATGATAAGCATCAATTACCGCAACCCTCCAGCGTTTCAATGTGCAGAATGTGAAAGAATAGTGTACAATAGAAGCAATAGAAAGAGGGGGAAGAACGATGGATTCATTTACACATTTTAATGAACAAGGCCGTGCGAAAATGGTAGATATTTCAGATAAAGACGAAACGGTACGAACGGCAGTGGCCAAATCAAGTATTCAAGTAAATAAAGAAATATACGAAGGTATTCAACAAGGATCGATGAAAAAAGGGGATGTATTAGCTGTCGCGCAAGTAGCGGGAATTATGGCCGCAAAAAATACATCGCAATGGATCCCTATGTGTCACCCTTTATCTTTATCGGGTGTGGATATCCGTTTTGACTGGAATGTTAAGGATGACTTGTACATTCTGGCGATAGAAGTAAGTGTGAAAACAAAAGGTAGCACAGGTGTTGAAATGGAAGCGTTAACATCAGCGTCTGCAACGGCACTGACTATCTATGATATGTGTAAGGCTGTGGATAAGGGTATGATGATAGGAGAAACGTATTTATTGCAAAAAACAGGTGGGAAAAACGGTGACTTCAAAAGAGATTAATAAATCCAAACATAGTATTCATGTAAAATGAGAGAACAGAAGATTTAGAAGTGCTACATAGAACTGGAGGAAAATAACTATGGACATTGATCAGGCCAAAATCCCGCAGGCAACAGCAAGGCGGTTACCATTATATTATCGTTTCTTAGAAGGCTTGCAAGCTTCCGGAAAACACCGTGTTTCCTCTTCCGAGTTAAGCGAAGCGGTTAAAGTTGATTCCGCTACGATACGAAGAGATTTTTCTTATTTTGGGGCACTCGGGAAAAAAGGGTACGGATATAATGTAAATTACTTATTGTCCTTTTTCCGGGAAACGCTGGACCAGGATGAATTAACGAAAGTTACGCTTGTCGGGGTAGGTAACCTTGGTACTGCGTTACTCAATTATAATTTCAGTAAAACGAATAATACGCGAATTGAAATGGCTTTTGATGTGGATGAGAGCATCGTGGGCACAACAATTAGTGGGGTTCCAATTTATCATTTGGACACCTTCAAGGACCGAGTAGGTGGAAATGTGGACGTGGCGATTCTTACCGTACCATCGAATGTAGCGCAAAACATCGCTGACCATCTTGTGGACTCGGGGATAAAAGGGATTCTTAATTTTACCCCTGCACGTTTATCGGTTCCGGAGCATATCCGGGTTCATCATATTGATCTGTCCGTCGAGCTTCAATCGCTCATTTACTTTTTGAAGCATTATCCGTTATAAATATAAGAAAGGGGAGGGAAAGGATCATAGTTGATCCTTTCCCTCCCCTTTTTTTTAATGTAGTTTTATTTTTTCTGACGTTTTCGTGCGGCAGTTGCAAAATAGCGAAAAGCTATCATGTAATCAATCGCCGCAAATGCCATAAGAATAACCGTCCAAACATCCCAGCCGGCTGTTTCTCCAGCGGACTGTATTGCAAAGAAAAGAAATAATGTTCCTAGAAATAAATAAATATAACCGAAAAATCGGGGAGATTTAGTCATTAGAAAAGACCTCCTAGTATCGCTTGAACAGTCTGTTCCGTTTCTTCCAGCTGTTCTAGTAAATCTTGCAGCTCTTCGCCATAAATGACCTGAACAATCATGACGAATGAATTAATTCCAACGTGTGCAATAATCGGAACAATAATACGTTTTGTTTTTACATATAGGAAGGCAAAGACAATTCCCATTGAAAGATAAACAAGAAGGTTTTCAAAATCCCAGTGCACGACAGCAAAAATTAAACCACTGGAGATGGATGCAATCCAAAACCCAAATCGTTTAAATAAACTTCCGAAGATGACCATGCGAAAAACAATCTCTTCCATGACTGGAGCAAATACAGCGACTGCAAGCATCATCAATGGAACGCTGGTAGCCATGTCCACAATCATTTCTGTGTTTTCAGATCCGGGTTCAATACCCAACAGAAGAGTATTAATGATGGAAGCAATGTACTGTGAAGCAAAAGCTAAAATAATACCTAAGAGCGACCAACCTATAGTTGTGCCGGCATCAGCACGATTCTCCATAAAGGCACGATCAGGTTTTGATTTAAAGGCAATAAAAGAAATGAGCAGGAAACCAATTGTAAAACCAATAAATAGTGAGAGTCCGGACAGCTCTTCTTCTGTTCCTGAGTAACCGGATACCATCATAAGTGGAATGATTACAATCGGCGAAAGCTGTGTTAAAACAAACGCAAATAGTATGAGCCAGTATTTTTTCGTCAACGGGCATTCTCCTTTATAATAAGTAAATCATTTTTAGCAAGTGTTCAAATTAGCAAGCTTTTTGAACGATACTCTATTCATGACTCTGAATCACATAAATATTGTATCACAACCTCTTAGGAAAATAGAAAGGAGAGGCCTTTTTAATTAGAACATTACTAATTTCGTTCTAGTGCAAACTCTCAACTTGATGCTTTAATGGTGGCGTAAGGTTACGCTTTACTTAATAAAAGACGCTAGGCGTTTTTCTTAAGTATATGTGTGGTAGAAGTGGTGCATGATGAATAGGGTAAAAAGCTTTGAGTTTTAGATATTTCGGTTAAGGGCATAGAAAAAATGGCACCTGAGAAAATAGTCGAAAGAAAATCTTGGGAAATTAGGACGAAAAGGTTGCATTATTTTTGCTAGTTGATTATCATAATAATTGTGTTAGCACTCAACAAGGTCGAGTGCTAATAAAAAGAAGGAACACACTTTGATAAGTGTGTCAGACATTAAAAGGAGGGTATTTTCCTTGTTAAAACCATTAGGTGATCGTATTGTTATTGAATTGAGTGAGCAAGAAGAAAAAACAGCATCTGGAATTGTACTTCCCGATTCTGCAAAAGAAAAGCCACAAGAAGGCAAAGTTATTGCAGTAGGTACTGGACGTGTTACAGATAATGGCGAGCGCATTGATCTAGAAGTAAAAACAGGCGACTCGATTATTTTCTCTAAGTATTCAGGTACAGAAGTGAAGTACGAAGGCTCGGAATATCTAATCCTTCGTGAGAGCGATGTATTAGCGATTATTGGCTAAAGATGACGTACTAAATTTTCAACTGATGCGTAATGATGAATGCACGACATTTTTCAAATAAAGAGGTAGTTCAAAAGAGGATGAAAAGGAAAAGCAACAGGAATCGTTTTCCACATACTAGTTTTGAGTTTCCTCACATAGAGAACTACATATTTTAATAGGAGGTAGATGAGAGCATGGCAAAAGATATTAAATTTAGCGAAGACGCACGCCGTTCCATGAAACGCGGTGTGGACCGTTTAGCTGACACAGTGAAAGTAACACTTGGACCAAAGGGGCGTAATGTTGTTCTTGAAAAGAAATTCGGTTCTCCATTAATCACTAATGACGGTGTTACAATCGCAAAAGAGATTGAATTAGAAGATAACTTTGAAAACATGGGTGCACAGCTTGTTGCTGAAGTAGCTAGTAAGACAAATGATATCGCTGGTGACGGAACAACAACTGCAACAGTTCTTGCTCAAGCGATGATCAACGAAGGTCTTAAAAACGTAACATCTGGTGCAAATCCTATGGTTATTCGTAAAGGGATCGAGAAAGCTACGAAAGCAGCAGTAGCAGAATTAAGAAAGAATTCTAAGCCTATTGAAAGCAAAGAATCTATTTCTCAGGTTGCTGCTATTTCATCTGCGGATGAAGAAGTAGGTCAATTGATTGCAGAAGCAATGGAGCGCGTTGGAAACGACGGTGTTATCACTGTGGAAGAATCAAAAGGATCTGATACAGAATTAGAAGTTGTAGAAGGTATGCAATTCGATCGCGGATATTCATCTCCATATATGGTGACTGATTCCGATAAAATGGAAGCTGTTCTTGATGACCCGTATATCTTGATTACGGATAAGAAGATTGGCAACATTCAAGAAGTACTTCCTGTTCTTGAGCAAGTTGTTCAACAAAGCCGTCCAATCTTAATTATTGCTGAAGACGTAGAAGGCGAAGCGCTAGCTACTCTAGTAGTAAATAAACTTCGTGGTACATTCAATGCAGTTGCTGTTAAAGCACCTGGATTCGGTGACCGTCGTAAAGCAATGTTAGAAGATGTTGCTACATTAACTGGTGGTGAAGTGATTACAGAAGACTTAGGTTTAGACCTTAAGTCAGCGAGTATCACTCAACTAGGTCGTGCGTCTAAAGTTGTTGTAACAAAAGACAACACAACGATCGTTGATGGAGCTGGTGACGCTGCTGAAATCTCTAGCCGCGTAAATCAATTAAAAGCACAATTAGAAGAAACTACTTCTGAGTTCGATAAAGAAAAACTACAAGAGCGCCTTGCTAAATTAGCTGGCGGTGTAGCAGTTGTGAAAGTTGGAGCGGCTACAGAAACAGAAATGAAAGAGAAAAAACTTCGTATTGAAGACGCGTTAAACTCTACTCGTGCAGCAGTAGAAGAAGGAATTGTTGCCGGTGGTGGTACAGCGTTAATCAACGTACTAGACGCTGTGAGAGCAGTTAAAGCTGAAGGAGACGAGCAAACTGGTGTAAACATCGTTATTCGTGCACTAGAAGAGCCACTTCGTCAAATCGCTCAAAACGCTGGACTAGAAGGTTCTATCATCGTAGAACGTCTAAAAGCAGAAAAAGTAGGCATTGGTTTCAATGCAGCTACTGGCGAATATGTAAACATGGTTGAAGCTGGTATCATCGACCCAACGAAAGTTACGCGTTCAGCACTTCAAAACGCAGCTTCCGTATCTGCAATGTTCTTGACAACAGAAGCAGTCATTGCTGACTTCCCAGAAGAAGGCGGTTCCGGCGGCGGAATGCCTGATATGGGCGGCATGGGTGGCATGGGCGGTATGGGCGGCATGATGTAATATAGGTTTTAAACCTTTTTATATCAACGTTTATAACGTTAGGTGATATTAAAACCACCGAAAAAACCACCGATATAAGTTAATAAGATTTTTAGAGAGGTTTTCCATTAAGTTTCCGAACTTATTGGATGCCTCTTTTTTGATGTTTTTTGTCATATGTGTCTAAATACATGGTTAATTTTTTGGGGCCTATTGGCGCTAGTAAAGACTTTGACGCTGTAGTTTTTGGAAGAACAACTACAGGAGCATTTGTAGGAAATAATTTTATTAATAATTCCAAAGGGAAGTGACCGAATGAGCTGGAAAAAAGTTTCTGATGGGGCATCAAATGGATTTGAGGAATTTATTAATGTAATGAAAGGGAAGAAAAACATTGAAGATGCAATGATAGACATTAAGAAGCATTTTAATGAAAAGAGAAAGAAAACAAGCTGAAGGATATAAAATATCTTAATAAATTATATTGAATCAAAAAATACGAGTCACCCATGACTCGTATTTTTCATGTTCACAATATGTGATAAACAGAGAATAAATAATAAATTATTGTTAGTGGAGTTCGTTCCAAAGTGGCAGCTCTTACACGTTCATAAGTTCATAAGTTCATAAGAATACCGAAAAAATCACCGATATTAGTCAATTAGATTTTTAGAGAGGTTTTCCATTAAGTTTCCGAACTTATTGGACGCCTCTTTTTTGATGTTTTTTGTCATATGTGCGTATATATCCATGGTTGTGTTAATATCGCTATGTCCTAGACGTTCTTGTATCTCTTTGATATGAACATTAGCTTCAATTAATAATGAAGTATGAGTATGTCTGAATGAGTGTGGAGTAAGTTTTTTTGTAATACTTGATTTTTTAAGCAATCTACTCATTCTAATTGATATATGTTTAATCGTTTTAGGATAGCCTTCGTTCATTGCAAATATAAAGTTATCGTCATTGTAGAACTGTTTGTTTTCTTTTTTTATTTTATCTTGTTCTACTTTATTTAGTTGAAGAAGGGAAATTAAAATAGGATCGATTGTTATTGTTCTTCTTGATCCGGTATTTTTTGGAGTTAGTAGTTTGTACTTTAGTTTGTTATTTGTTGGATTATAGTAGGTTTTGTAAACTCGTAATGTAAGTTCTGTATAATCAATATCAGACCACCTCAGAGCAATCATTTCACCAATCCTTAAGCCAGTATATGCTAACATAGTAAAAGCAAGTAGATCCCCCTCTAAGCCTTCTTCCTTAGCTATACTTAAAAACTCTTCTAGTTCTTCTTTTTCAAGGAACTTTTCTTGAATTGGACCTTGCTTCTCCAGATCCTCTACTGTTTCTATTTTCTTAGGAATTTTAACACCTTTGGTAGGAACGTCTTTGATTAATTTATTTTCGAGTGCATATTCAAAAACCATATTTGCCGAAGTATGAATACTTGCAATATAATTTGTACTAAATTTCGTAGCCAATTCATCAATGCAGTCTTGATAGGACTTTTTCTTTATCTTTTGAATAGGTGTTTTGCCAAACTTAAAGTTTATGTGCTTTAAGGCAATCCTTCTCGCTCTTAAACTACTCTCTTTTGCAAGATTAGCGTAATGCTGTTCCCAATCTTGAAGTAGTGCTTCAAAGGTTGTACTAGTTGGTTGAATATACTCACCCTTGTCGAGTTGATTTTCAATAATAGCGGCTGCAAGTTTAGCATCCTTTTTAGTCCTAAAACCTTGTTTATAAACTCTTCTCTCCTTTCCAGTCCCTGGATCGGTACCGACATACACAACATATCCCCATGTTAAACCATTATTGGAATCCTTCTTATAAATCCGTGCCATAAAATCACCTGTCTTTATATGATAAGAGCATTAAGAGAATGTAATTATTCAATTATTGATATATCGTAATGTGATTCTAAATATCCCCAATCATTTAAATAAACATTAATTTTTTCATCTAACGAAGATTTCATAATAAACTCAACGAGATTGTGTTTAATATAGTTTTCAGCATAGAAAGGCATATTAAGGCTATCTATTTTAGTTTGATATTTTTTTGGTACTATGCAATCTATCGCCAAGTATTCGTCAGTTTTAAATTTTAAATAACAGTGAACCTCGATTTCAAATTCAATTCTCTCTCGTTCAAATTCTATCTTACATAGAATATTAATTGAGAATTTGTTATTAATAATTTCTTGATTTTGTTTGAAATTAAGAAATAATGCTTCTAAGTCCAATTCATTATTAGACATTTCATCATTTGCAATTTCTTTGAAATCAACTGAAACATCATAGTAAGTAAATATGTCCCCCGGTTGGCAATTTAATAAATTACACAATTGACTTAGAGTTTCAAATTGAACTCCAGAACCATTATTGTTGTATAGGTTAGAAATTGTTGTTCTAGAGAGTGAAGTGTTATCTTTAACTTTTTGAATATTAAGATTTTTTTCAGCCATTAGCACTCTTAAATTACAATGAACAATTCCGATCGAAATCACCTTCTTTTAAAGTATTAATGTAATAATATCACATAATGAATTTATAACCAATACTCTAATCAAAATAACTTGACAATGATATAAATTTATTCTACACTCGTTTTAGATCGCATTAACCAATTGTCTGGTTATTATGATTTGATAATGAATTAATAAAGGGGGATTTTTAAAAAGTCTTCATACTTTGGGAATAAAAAGTTAGTCTATTTAAAGCTATTAGATGAAGAAAGAATGAGAGGAAGGTGGGCAGAAGAAATGATAGACATAAAAGTTGATGAAACTATGATTAATACGATGCTCGAAAAAGCCATTAATGATCAAGTTAATGAAATTGCTAGACGCAGATATTTTTTAACATACGGGGAACTTGCTAAGTATTTAAACATTAGTAAACCACTCATTGAAGAACGGTTAATTAAAAATGGCCTTCCTTATTATAA